>JBMTLM010000204.1:0-4263 GCA_049431185.1 Bacteroidia bacterium
CTTATCGGTTTTCACCATCAAACGATCGCCTACGTTGTTGATGACTCTGGCATTATCATCGAACCCTTTAAAAATCAAAGTGAAGTTCTTCTGTCCCTTTGAAAGATCCTGACAATACAATTCCGTGCCATCGGTCCCTTGTGAAACCGAAATAATCAGGAAACGCTCATCCTCCGTGGTTTCGGCTCCATAATAGCGTAGTGGGAACTTGGCATCGGAGTAAACCAACTGGTCAGCTGACTGGGGCGTTCCAATCTTGTGATAATACACTTTGTGAAACTCGTTTTTACCCGAAAGCTCCTTGCCTTTGGCGGGCTCATCGTAACGGCTATAATAGAACCCATCACTCTTCCATGCAGCTCCAGAAAACTTTACCCATTTGAGTTCATCGGACAATTTGGTACGCGTGGCGATTTCCATGACATTGATGACCTGCCAATCAGAACCCGCCATATTGGTGGAGTATGCCATATACTTTCCGTCTTTGCTGGCACCCAACAAAGAAACGGCCGCCGTTCCATCTTTAGACATGGTATTGGGGTCTAGGAACACCTCCGGCTTTCCGTCGAGTCCTTTTTGATAATATATGACCGCTTGATTTTGCAGACCATCATTTTTTGAGAAGAAATAGTACTCCCCTACCCTGAAGGGAGAAGAGAACCTCGGATAATTGAATATTTCCGTTAAACGGTCTTTAATCTTGTTGCGGAAAGGAATCTGGTTTAAATAACCGAAGGTAACGTTGTTTTGATACTCCACCCATTGCTTGACATCGGCTGCGGTATCGTTCTCCAGCCAGCGGAAAGGATCTTTCACCACGGTACCATGATAGTCATCACTGACCGAATCGTTTTTCATGGTGACCGGATAAGTTACAGGAATAGGCTTCATCTCCACAGTATTGGAATTTTGTTCATTACCAGAGGAGCATGACAACATGGTTGACAACAATCCAAAGGCTAAAACGATTTTGTAATTCATGGTTGATTGGGGTTTATATTCGATGTAGTTCAATTGCGGAATGCATAACTGATGATGTTGGCCCCCATTTTCAGCGCTTTGATGCGGGTTTCAGGGGAGTCCTTGTGCACGTCGGGATCTTCCCAACCGTCACCCAAATCCGTTTCATAAGTGTAAAAACAAACGAGTCTGCCATTATAAATCAGTCCAAACCCCTGGGCATTTTTATCATCGTGTTCATGGATTTTAGGAAGACCGTTGGGGAATTGGTATTTTTGATTGTAGATGGGATGAGCAATGGGCAATTCCACAAAATCCAACTCAGGGAAAACCCTTTTCATTTGTGGGCGAATGAATGGATCCAAGCCGTAATTATCATCGATATGCAAAAAGCCTCCTCCGATCAGGTAATTACGCAGGTTTTCCGCTTCCTTTGGTGAAAACACCACGTTTCCATGACCCGTCATATGCACAAAAGGATAGTTAAAAATTTCAGGAGACCCCACTTCAACGATGGCCTGTTTTGAATCCATGTTGGTGCCCAAGTTTTCATTACAAAACCGAATCAGATTGGGCAGGGATGTTTCGAGGTTGGCATACCAATCGCCGCCACCGCCGTATTTCAACAAAGCAATCCGTAGAGGTGGAGAGGTGCCTGCATGTCTTGCGAACAAAAGCAATAGGAAGAGCAGAGAAATTTTTCGTAGGTACATTGCTGCGAATATACGAATAGACAACATCATGAAAACCGTGTTCGTAGTATGATGGACGTCGCAGCAAACAGCCCGGCGGTTTCCGTTCGCAGCCGGTTGGCTCCCAAGGAAACCGGATTCCAGCCACGCGAAAGCGCCAGCTCGAGTTCTTCGGGGGTGAAATCACCTTCAGGGCCTATCAGCGTGATGATTTCCAGGTGAGGACTCAAAGGAGCATGTGCCATATTGACTTTCGTGGATTCCATGCAATGGGCTATCAAACCAGGATTGGAAACACTTAAAAAATTTTTTATTTCAATGGGATCCCTCACAAATGGAAACCATGGATTCCTGCTTTGTTTACTGGCGGAAATCACAATTTTCTTGAGCCGATCCGTGTTTAACTTGCGCTTTTCAGACCTGGAGCAAATCACGGGGATGAAGCCATCCACACCCAACTCGGTGGCCTTTTCAACCAACCACTCCAAACGGTCACTTGATTTGGTAGGAGCGATTGCCAAGACAATTTTGGGTTCATTCGGTATGGCAGACGTTTGGGTATTAATGCTCAAAACTGCTTTTTTATCCACCTGCTCCAACAAAGTGCATGTGAAACTGTTGCCTATGCCATCCAAAACCAAGACGTCATCGCCCCATGTCAATCTAAGTACCTTCAAGGCATGCTTGGTTTCATCCTCATCCAATCGAACTGTTTGGCCATCAATATCAAAGGAATAAAACACGTGCATGGATGGGCATCTATTTTAGATCTTGCAAATAAACGAAATGAGACGATTCAGAAACCTAGACCTAGATCGATAAATTGTTGAAAAATAGCCTTATCCCTTCCACCCTTCCAATGAAAATTTAAGGTAGATTTATGGTAAAGAAAGCTGTTCGATGACTATCTTTGCATAAGGTCCCTGTATTTACTTTAAAAACTGAATATCAAAAACATACATTTATTTTATGGTAGACTTACCTGTGTTAGTCAATCGAGTTGTTGGCTGATATCCCATAAAACTTAGATTTGTAATCAACATCCATCCATATTCTAATGAAACACCTAAAATCGCTGATCCTACTGATCTTGGTCGCATCCGGCTCACTGTTTACTAGTTGTTCGGAAAAACCTACTTATTACAAATTGTCGGAAGCCGACATGAGCTGGTTGCATTATGACAATAACCAGATGCTAACCTTTACCGCCCCCAATGGGGACTTCATCCAATACGACGTGGTGATTCGTGTAAAATCTTACACTGTTGAAGGGAATGTGCATTCGGAATTTACCGGTGCAAACATCACTCAGGTGGATGACACCACGATTGTGTTTGCCGGAGATGATAAAGGCCTGCTGTATATTTCGAAGGTTGAGGAAGGACTTTTAGTGACCTTAACCTGGCCACACTTCCCGCTCAAGGAAACTCCCATCAATATCCTATCGCAATCTCTTGCCAACATTGGTGGATTGAATTACGGGGATGTGATGGTTTTAGACGGTTCCCTATTAGCCGATAATCGCAACTATATTTCCAAATTGTGGGTCAGCAAGTCTTTAGGCGTGCTTCAGATGGAGGACCTTGCCGGCAACTTGTGGATTCGCAGCAATTAATACCCAAGACTAGACTTTCAAACCACTAATGGGAAAAACCATATCCATAGCCAATCAAAAGGGCGGCGTAGGCAAAACCACTACTGCCATCAACCTGGCCGCCAGCCTGGCTGTACTCGAATTCAAAACCCTTTTGGTGGATGCAGACCCCCAAGCCAATTCCACCAGTGGCGTGGGATTCGACCCGAGGAATGTGAAAACCAGCATCTACGAATGCATCATTAACGAGGTGCAGCCGCAAGACATCATTCTTCAAACCAGCACGCCCAATCTATATCTGCTACCCTCCCATATTGATTTGGTAGGAGCGGAGATCGAAATGATCAGTATTCCCAACCGGGAATACATGATGAAAAGCGTTTTGCAAAAAGTTAAGGATGATTTTGATTTCATTTTAATCGATTGCAGCCCGTCGCTTGGACTGATCACCATCAACTCCCTTACCGCATCCGATGCTGTCATCATTCCCGTGCAATGTGAATACTTTGCTTTGGAAGGACTCGGCAAATTATTAAACACCGTTAAAATCGTTCAAACGAGGCTGAATCCTGAATTGGAAATTGAAGGCATTCTGTTGACCATGTATGATACACGACTGAGGTTATCCAATCAGGTTGTGGAGGAAGTTCGCACCCATTTCCAGCAAATGGTATTCGATACCATCATCCAAAGAACCACCAAGCTGGGCGAGGCACCATCCTTCGGCGAAACCATCATTATGCATGATGCCATGAGTAAGGGAGCCATCAATTATTTAAATCTAGCCCGTGAACTCCTGCAGAAAAACAACCTGACTGCCATTCCATCGGATGAGAAGATCATCAGCAGCGATGATGACGATTTAGAGCAGAAAAATTAAACCCGTTAGCCAAAATTTACTTTGAGCACACCTAAAAAATCCGCCTTGGGCAAAGGACTCGGCGCCTTGCTTTCAAACGCGGAAACTGACATAACATCCAGACCGGGTTTAACCGGACAAACCATTGCACCACAAGG
>JBMTLM010000205.1:0-4256 GCA_049431185.1 Bacteroidia bacterium
AGCACTCATAGCCTCCAAAGTGGCAGTGGGGAATGCATCTCCCCGGCTCAGGTGAATACAAAGGGCCGAATTGGATAAGAACTCCGACAAATCAGCAACGTATCCGGAAAATGAAACTTTCGGGTCATCGCCCATTAACAAGGATTCATCCAAATGCTGTCTTATCTGTGTCATATCCCAATTACCAAGAATCTTGAAACGAGCCATTGGAAACTTTTTACAAACGAGAGAGACAGCGGAAAGCATTAAATCCATGCCTTTGTAGAAAAATCGGAAATCCGAGGGACCGGAGGCAATGATAACGATTTGTTGAGATTCAAGATCTGGTCGCACGGCATTCAAAAAATCACGGCGTTTGGTTAAAGGCCCGAGAAATGTAACGAAGGTGGGTGGACACTTTTCACCTAAAATCTCCTTGGCAAACCGCTCGGCCATCAAACCTTCACAAATCAAGGCGTCATATTTGGATAAAGCCCACTTGTGCAACCGCAGGTTGAATCCTGTGAATTTCTCAGTTTTCATGAAATAAAGGGTATGACTGCCCAGATGAACAATAAACCGTTGTTTTCTCCAAGGTGCACGGAAAAACAACTTATAAAAAATAACAGAAAAATGGAGATTGTCCACTAAAAACAAGCGAAATCTGCGGTAAGGGAAAAACAGCGCGTTGAAGATCCAAATAAAAATCAAAGCGAAAACGGAATAGCTTCTGTCTTGCCAACGAATGGGGGCATCAACATAAAAATGGTTATTCGTTATCGACCTGGCGAATGACTTGTGCAGTGGATGTGCGTCAGGTCGTCCGTGCAGATAGGCAATATGTTGATTATCGTATTTTTCTGCCGACATAAAGAAAGGTGTTTCCAGATCCTGGAACCAGTAAACAGATGAACTTGCTGAGTTTGGCCAATACGTACTTGAATAGGGATCCTATTGATTTGACCTCTGATATCCTAGAAGTATAAGGCCATGCGTCTTCACGTGTGATATATTCCAACTGTTCCAAACCCATGGAATTAAAGAAACCGACTTGATTCCGATGGTTGGAAAAGAAAACATGATAAGGAGGATCGCTGGTAACATACGCGCCACTTAACCGCTTCCTAAACCTTTGATAGTTCCATTTGCACCAATTCACCAAACTGAAATTATTTTCCAAGGGCCCCTCAATCAAAATCACTCCGCCTATTTCCAATTTTGAAATCAAATGTGCCATTTGTTTAGCAGGGTCTGTGAAATGCTCTAGAACATTACTCATTCTGATGCCTTTACAACCAGCAGTATCCTGTAAAAACTCATTTACCTGGTGAAAATGCCTCTCAGGCATCAAGTTTCTTAACGTGTCCAATACCTGAGCATCAAACTCCACTCCTTCAAAAAACAAACCATGCAATCCTGCATTATATACGAAATGACCGTTGCCACAACCGTAATCAACCAATCTTCCGTGAGCCATGTGCTTTCGAATAAGTTGAAATTGCATTTCGTAGCTAAAACGCAAGCCGGGCATCGGTTGGCGGATATCAGATGGGGATAGCTCCAGCACATCTTGATAGCTTGAAGCGTACATCTTACTGAGTATTTGATCCGAGGGACGGGGGTCAATGAATATCAAGGCGCAATTGTTGCATTTCAAATAAACAAATGCAGTGTCATGATAAATATTTGAGGGTAGTGAAGCATCTACCGTGGCTGAACCATCACAAAAAAGACAATTGCTGAAAGCCCGATGATTCATGATTGATTTGCTTCAAGAATGGTACCATAATAAGACTCATATTCCTTGTCGATTCCGCCAAGCTTGCTGACAAAAACCGATTCCACAAAATGTGCGGCTGCTGCACCTAGCTTAGATCGAAGTTGGAGGTCCTCCAAAATCAGTGTTAACTTGTGTGACAATTGAGTCGTATCTCCACATGTATAAACCAATCCATTTACTCCATCCTGAACAATGGAGGACAATTCGGGAATATCGGATACCACACACGGTAACCCGATTCGCATCTTTTCCAAAAGAGCCAATGGTAGCCCTTCGCGATAGGAGGGAAAAACAGCCACATCGGCATCCTTGATGAATTCGGCAGCATCGGGTATGGAGCCCGTAAAGGTTACCGGATTCTCACATTGCAATTGAGTACACAGGTTTTGAATTTCACCATTCATTTCATCTGGACCGATTACATACAAATGCGCGTGAGCGGGAGGCAGTTTGGACCAAGCATGAATCAAATCCGCGTGTCCTTTCACAACAGAAATCCTCGCCACATAGACCACCTTCAAAACATCTTTTTTTTCATATGAAATCCGGTATGTTGAGGAGGGAATCTTGTTTCTAATCACGGTGATGGACTTTGCCGAGTACCGGACTCCCATCATGTGAAGGTAGTCATTAACCGCATCAGAAACGGCGATGACATGGAAGCGCTTATAGAAATGAATGAAAGGAATTCGCAGCAAAAACCGACTGATTGGATGGGAATCCCTTTTACCCAATCGGGCCAAGTGGTCTGTTTGAACCAGCAGGCATGGCCATATTCGCATCACTTCGCGTCCGAGCATGAGATCCCTTGGAAGGGTATGGAAATGGAGAATATCAGGCTTGAGTTGAGCAATATAGTCAATGGCCGCCTGGTTTTTTTTTCTGTAATGCGTAAATCCAAATGCCTCCTTGAAATATTCAGAAATAGAGAAACCAGATTGAAAAGCATACTTCACCTCATGGATGGTGATGCCCAACTCAGCGAATCGATGCTTGACGCTGGCATCCCCATTCCCGGATAAACAAACCAGTATATATTCATATTCGCTTGATTTATAATTTTTTACCAAATCAAAAACCACCATCGATACACCACCCATGGAAAAATCACTAACCACATGAATTACTTTAGGCATCGAAAGCGGTTTGGACTTCAACCTCAAAAGTCGGCAAAGACTTTCGAAAAAACACTAAGACAATTATTTGTTTATCACGTTTTTGATTTTAGTGGCAACCCACGCGAAACTCCAGAACTTTTTAAAGAATGACTCATAGAATATAATCTCTGCGGCTGTGTTTACGTCGTCCAAAAAATCTACATTTCTTCATGTTAACATTATAAAAGTCAAGGTCATCCCAATAATAAAATCTAATGATGATATTGTTATAAATTGTATCTTTGCATCGGAGAGATGGCAGAGCGGTCGATTGCGGCGGTCTTGAAAACCGTTGAGGGTAACACCTCCGGGGGTTCGAATCCCTCTCTCTCCGCTGAATAAATCAAATCATGTCCCGCCTTGGCGGGACTTTTTGTTTTCTGGAAAGTCCCGAAAGCTTGCTTTCAGGGGCTTGAAAGAAAATAAAAACCAGCGCAGCGAATGATTTGATTTTGACTTCCGGAGATCAGGGGATTATGAGCGAAGGGAATAATCCCTCTCTCTCCGCGAAATACCAAAGTAAATGCCTCGACGTTAGTCGGGGCATTTTTCATTTGCTGATGAGCCAAGCTTGCTTGAACGAAATCGAGCAAATGAAAAATAAGGAGGCCAAGGCCTTTTAGGATTGGTTTTTGATGCTCAGCACAATTAGGTTTAACCGATTGCTAGCTAGCATCAAGCTTATAGTTACTAAATACCTACCAAAGCTGTAAATTTGCGTCTAATTTGGAGAGATGTCAGAGTGGTCGAATGTGCCTGATTCGAAATCAGGTGTGCGGTCAAACGCACCGGGGGTTCGAATCCCTCTCTCTCCGCTGAATAAATCAAATCATATCCCGCCTTGGCGGGACTTTTTGTTTTCTGGAAAGTCCCGAAAGCTTGCTTTCAGGGGCTTCAAAGAAAATAAAAACCAACGCAGCGAATGATTTGATTTTGACTTCCGGAAATCAGGGGATCATGAGCGAAGCGAATAACCCCTCCCTCTCCGCGAAACACCAGAGTTAATGCCTCGACGAAAGTCGGGGCATTTTTCATTTGCAGATGAGCCAAGCTTGCTTGAGCGAAATCGAGCAAATGAAAAATGTAGGTGGCGAAGCCACGGGGGAGTATTTTCGGCGCTTCGCAAGACAACCTCATCAACATTTACCGAAGGAATACATGTTACATCCGATTGATGTATTAATCAAGTTCTCAAAAGCAAAAACGGATAAAATCAAACATGATGGCGAATACACATCGAAAGGAGGCAAAAACAACAATTTAACTACGGTTTAGTGTTAACCCAGAAATCATTTCATTCCTTTATACACCTAACCGAATAACCATTCCATTTGTCTTCT
>JBMTLM010000206.1:0-4254 GCA_049431185.1 Bacteroidia bacterium
ATCATGGAAAATCTAGGTTTGCCAATCGCTTCATGGATTAAGGAAATGGTGGCTAACGGCTATGGTTCTTTTTACAAGACAGAACATTGTGTTCGTTACCAGTATGACGCCTCAAAACAGCAGTGGAAACCTTGTGCTGCCACCGAAAAGGCCATTAGCCTCGATTTGTTGAGAGCCGACAAAGTTGTTTGGAAAAACTCGGGATGCACTTTATTTGACATAGGTGATGGCATTTTGAATTTGGAATTCCACACCAAAATGAATGCGATTGGAGGTGAAATTCTTGAGGGAATAAACAAATCCATCGACATTGCCGAGAAGGATTTCAATGGATTGGTAATCGCCAATGAAGGCGCCAATTTTTCAGCAGGTGCAAACCTGGCGCTGGTTTTCATGTTGGCATTGGAGCAAGAATACGATGAGCTCGATTATGCCATACGTGCATTTCAAAACACCAATATGCGTGTTCGTTACTCCAGCGTTCCAGTGGTTGTGGCACCCCATGGACTTACGTTGGGTGGCGGCTGTGAAATGTTGTTACACGCCGATAGCGTTGTTGCAGCCGCAGAAACATATACCGGATTGGTTGAGTTTGGAGTGGGTTTGATTCCCGGCGGCGGTGGAACCAAGGAGTTTGCATTGAGGTTAAGTGATGCATTGGAAGAAGGTGACATGGAAACCAACTCGCTTCGAAATCGATTTTTAACCATAGCCATGGCAAAGGTTTCAACTTCCGCACATGAAGCGTTTGATTTAGGCATACTTCAAGTGGGTAAAGATCATGTTTGCATCAATCGTAACAATTTGATTTTAAGTGCAAAAAGACGTGCAATGGAGTTATCGGAGGCCGGTTATGCAATGCCTGTCAAGCGGAAAAACATCAAGGTATTAGGAAAATCGGCACTTGGAATGGTTATAGCAGGCGCCAATGCCATGCTAGCAGGTCATTACATGTCCGAACATGACTATAAAATCTCAGAAAAGCTGGGGCACATCATGTGTGGAGGAGATCTTTCATCCCCCACATGGGTTTCTGAACAATACTTGTTAGACCTTGAAAGAGAGGCATTTATGTCGCTTTGTGGGGAAAAAAAGACCCTTGAAAGAATTCAAAGCATATTGACATCTGGTAAACCGCTTCGTAATTGAGCATTCTTTTATTACTTTTAGGGCTTGGGTGGTAAGGTCTTAAGGCCCAAATATCAGATGAAAAGATCATTCCAACATATGCGCGCGATAGTTCGTTTGACTTCCCTATTGCTGTTAATCCCGGTATTGGCGTTTGCTCAAACCGAAGAAAAACCTAAATATGCTCCAGGCAAGGAAAAGCATAAAAACAAGACGGATGAAATCGGTCAAAAGCAAGGAGTGTGGAAGTTTTATAATTCCAATGGTGATTTAATTCACGAAATCGAATACCGAAACGATGTCAGAAACGGTATTTCCAAAAGGTTCTACCCTTACTCCAAAATCATGGAGGAGACCGAATATCAAAACGGAGTGAAGGAAGGTACCTACGTTCGATACTTTTACTCCGGTAACGTAAAACAAGAAGGCGAATATTTAGAAGGCAAAAAGCATGGAAAGTGGACCAAATATTTTGAGTCAGGCGAAATCCAAGCTGAAACCCCTTACAACAAAGGCAACAAAGACGGTGAATGGAAAATATTCAACCGTAAAGGAACTCTTGTGAGCAGCACCTCCTACAAAGACGGCGTAGATGTGGCAGCTGCTGCGGAGAAAGCGGAAGCAGAGAAGAAAGCGGCTGAAGCCAAAAAGAAAGCTGACGCAAAAAATCAACCTAAAAAGGACGGAACACCTGGACCTAAGCCTGCGCCTGCTCCAACCCCTGCGCCTGCGCCAGACCCAAAGAAATAAGCCACATTCCTCATGGATGCTTTTCTGCTGACCGGATTTCGGTCCGCCGTGGGTAAGGCCCCCCGTGGCATGTTCAAGTCGGTACGGCCAGATGACCTGGGAGCTCACATCATTAAACATCTTGTTGCTTCCATTCCTGACTTTGACAACAACTGGGTTGATGATGTAATCGTTGGAAATGCCACGCCCGAGGCCGAACAAGGACTGAATCTCGGACGCATGATTTCACTGATGGGTTTGGATACGGTGAAGGTTCCCGGGATCACTGTCAACCGATATTGTGCATCCGGTTTAGAAACCATAGCCATTGCCGCCGCTAAAATTCACAGCGGCATGGCCGATTGTATCATTGCCGGTGGCGTAGAAACCATGTCGCCCATTCCATTTGGTGGATGGAGGATTGTACCCAATCATGCAGTTGCAAAAGCACATCCCGAGTGGTATTGGGGTATGGGCTTGACCGCCGAAGCGGTTGCCCGGGAATACAAGGTTGGACGTGCCGACCAGGATCAGTTTGCATACGAGTCACACATGAAGGCTATCGATGCCATCCAAGCTGGTAGGTTCAAGGACGAGATTGTGCCATTTGAAAAAGTGGAAACCTTCCTTGATGCAAATGAAAAAAAACAAACCAAAGTGAGCATCTTGGACACCGATGAGGGTCCAAGAATTGATACGACATTGGACAAGCTTGCATTACTGAAACCTGCCTTTGATGCCAAAGGAACGGTTACCGCAGGAAACTCTTCACAAACGAGCGATGGCGCCGCCTTTGTAATGGTGGTATCCGAAAAAATGCTCAAGCAATTGAACATGGATCCCGTGGCCCGTTTCATGGGTTACTCCGTCACCGCCTTGGAGCCTCGCATCATGGGGGTTGGTCCGGTTACGGCGATTCCAGCCGTTTTGAAAAAAACCGGCATGAACCTCCAAGACATTAACCTGATTGAATTGAACGAAGCCTTTGCCAGTCAATCATTGGCCGTCATCCGCGAATTGGGTCTGGATCCTTCCAAAGTCAATGTCAACGGAGGAGCCATCTCCTTGGGCCATCCACTAGGCTGCTCCGGAGCCAAACTCACCGTTCAAATCATCAATGAACTGCGCCGCCGAAAGCAGCAGTATGGCATGGTGACCATGTGTGTCGGAACCGGTCAAGGCGCCGCTGGTGTTTTCGAGTTGTTGAACTGAACCTTTTAATTATTTTTTCGTTGAATAATCATGACCTGCTGCGTTCAGGTCTTTCATTACATTTGATTCAAAAGAAAAATCATGACCATCCATAACCACTCAAACCTGAAAGGTGGCGGCTTCATCATCAGTGAGCCCCAACCAGGGTCGATTTTCATTCCTGAAGAATTCAATGAGGAACATCGCATGATGGCCTCCATGGCTGATGACTTTTTGGATACCGAAGTGTTCCCCATCCTTGACCGAATTGATTCACTCGAACCGGGACTCATGCCTTCCCTATTGGATAAGGCAGGACAGCTGGGTCTGTTGGGCGTTTCTATTCCTGAGGAGTATGGTGGTTTTGGAAAAGACTTCATGACCAGCATGCTTTTAACTGAAAAGGCCGGTGCTGGCCACTCTTTTGCTGTGGCCATGGCGGCACACACCGGCATCGGTACGCTTCCAATCTTGTATTTCGGTACCCAGCAACAGAAGGAAAAATATCTGCCTAAACTCGCCACTGGCGAACTCAAAGCCTCTTATTGCCTTACCGAGCCGGGTTCTGGTTCGGATGCCTTGGCAGCCAAAACCAAAGCGGTACTTTCCGATGATGGACAGCATTGGATCCTGAATGGACAAAAAATGTGGATCACCAACGCTGGATTCGCAGATGTGTTCACCGTTTTCGCTCAAGTGGACGGTGATGAGTTCACAGGTTTCATTGTGGAGAAAGGCACGCCGGGTTTGGCACTTGGTGAGGAAGAGCACAAGATGGGTATTAAAGGGTCTTCCACCCGACAGGTGTTTTTCAGCGACTGCAAAATCCCAAAAGAAAATTTACTCGGAGAAATCGGCAAAGGTCACTTGATTGCCTTCAATATCCTCAACATTGGTCGAGCGAAATTGGCCGGAGCGGCCCTTGGAGGATGCAAACGCGTTTGTACCGGGTCATTAAACTACGCCAATACCCGAGAACAATTTAAAATGACCCTGTCTAAGTTCGGGGCCATCAAACACAAACTCGCTGAGCAGGCCATTCGAACCTTTGTGATGGAGTCTGCACTATACAGAACAAGCCACAAGATAGATGCCATGGAAAAAGCGCTGCTCGCTGAAGGCAAGGACTTCAACAAGGCGTTGCTTGGAGCAGCTGAAGAATATGCCGTCGAGTGCGCCATACTCAAAGTGCTCGGTTCGGAAGTG
>JBMTLM010000207.1:0-4245 GCA_049431185.1 Bacteroidia bacterium
TACTTGCACTTCCTACGCTCATGCAAAAGATCACGAATATTTCCGTGAATTTAGCCAGGCAATATTTTCTTTATCTATTCATATTTTTTTGGGTGGGATCCACTTCCTTGCAAAGCTATGCGCCGCTATTGCTATTAGACCGAATGTGGCTGCCCATGTTGATACCGCTCTGCATTTTGGCAGCACATACACTGACTGTAAACTTGAAGTTCGGTTCGAAAAAGTCGATGGCTTTGCTCTTTACGGCGTTTGCCCTATCCTCCTTCATCGCCCTGAACAGCAGTAGTGAGGGAGAGGCGATGTTTTATCTGCTTGTTCCCATTTGCCTGTACCTAGGACACAAAATGGATCAAAGGGAGAGAGGAGATGGCGTGGTTGCCGTTACGATTACTCTGCCGTTTTTGTTACTGGCCGTTTGGTTTGTAGTCAGCAATTCGGTGTACTTGCATTGAGCTTGACTTAACGCATAAGATACATCTTACCCCAACCCTTCACAAAAAACTTGTCGGCCTCGGTGGCACGCTTTTCAATTCCGGTGCCATTGATTCTGGATAACACCCTATAGAGATAAACACCGTTGGCCAATTGGTCTCCAAACTCGTCTTTACCGTTCCAAGCAAATTCCGTAATGTTACGACCGATCCGAATGGGGCCGATTTCATCGCGGCCTATTTCACGAACGACCGTGCCTCGTACCGTCATGATCTGAATGCGGAAATCCTCTGGGATTTCAGAACCGGTTAACGTAAATACGAACCTGGTGGAAGTAGAGAATGGATTGGGATAGTTGACCACTTCCGTGATGGTGCTCTTGTTAATCACCTCGAAATTGATCTTATAGCTTCCGGATCCGGACAAGTTACCCGTGGCATCCGTGGCTTGAGCGGTTAACTCATAGATGCCATCCTCCATAAGCGCCGGGTTGTATTCAATGGAGAAAGTGTTTCCTTGAGTGCCACCTGGACACCATTTCATCGCTGCTGTCCCTGTGCCTGAACACGCGGCAGATTCAAAAGCCAACTTGGTGGAAATTCCGGCCGGGTTCTTGAGGAATATCTGCCAATCACTGGTATCATCAACAGCCAAAAACGGATTTTCATCTTTTAATCGGATTTTGATTAACGGCTTGGATGAAACAATATCACCATTCATGATATGAGCCCCATCAAAGGTGACATCCAATATGGGGTTGATGATATCCCTAGTCACACGGAAAGGAATTTCAGCAAGGTTGTTGAATCGGTAGTATTCATATTGATCGGGACCGATATTGGCTTCCAACCATAATGCATTCGAACCAGGATAGTTTCTTGTATTAAGCCGTACGCTGGTAACAACAGTATCTCCAACTGAAAGGGGTTTGTAGCGCTCGTAAGGTAGCTCATTACGATTGCGGGCGTCATCAAAAACGTAATAGCCCATCAGGAGCGAGTCAGGCGCGTTCACATCGCCTACGTTTTCCACGGCTATTTTGACTTCAATCTCCTCCCCTTCCTGCAATGAATCCTTGTTGACGCTAAAAAACTTGGAGGGATTCAGCGCAAACTCGGGTACTCCCTGGTGATAAATTTGCCAGCGTTTCAACTGTGGAGGGGTATACAAACTGTCATCCTGCACATAGGCACGCAATTTCAATTTGGGATAAAGTGTTGCATCAATGGAACTGATGTTGACATCGTAGTTGCCTGCGGAAATCCCGGAGAAGGCCGGCAACGGCACCTCGTTTCCACCTGGCGTGATTCCGATAATATCAATGTAGACGGAATCTTCTCCAGCCACGGCATCCAAAGGCTGTTGGTCCCAATGCAACTCACTCCATCCCAAAGACGGACCAATAGGCACGGAAGTAACAAATCCTTTGGACCAATTACCTCCAAGGGTGGCCATGATCTGTATGGCAGGTCGTGAGGCATCTCCTATGGCTTCCTGGGTGAATGTAGTGTCCCCCTTTTTGGTGAAGAAAATATAGGCCTGCGTATCATTGAGGAAATTGATGCTGTCACTACCCCATGTAGTGAACAGGTCTTTCATCTGCTGGTTCAATGTGGAAAAAAGGCCTCCGATAGAGGTATAGGCAATTAAATAGATTCCAGTCGGAATGCCATTCTGCAACATATTGAACATGGAGTCGCGCGAAGCCGGGTCATTCATTCGGAAAATGAAGAAGAAATCAGGTCTTCCCCGACCATTGCAAGGCGGAATGGGGGCGTTGGTGTTGAAATCAAAGCGGTTGGCTTCCCCAAAGGTATGATCGCGAGTGGACCAGGCCTTTAATGACAGGGAATCAATTACCACGATGTGCATTGAAGGTGTGGCGGTACAGACATTATAATCCACCAACACATTGTTGATTTTGAAATTGGGGTTGTATGAGATGGAGATGTTTTGGTAATTATTGACCTCCAAGGAAGACAAGGATGTTACGTATCTGAAAGTACTGTCGGGCCTTTCGTTGTAGATGACGTTCGTGTATTCATCCTTGAAAAACTGTGAATAGTGCGCTTGGGACCATCCGGTAACCGATGGTTTGTGTATGAAGGAACTTTGTTTCCATTCGGGATGAATGGTATCCGTTGGTAGCGAATCTCGACTGACCCTCCAATAGTAAACGATATCCGGCTGCAAGGTGAAAGGCGGCTGCCAATTGACCAAACCTCCACCTGCATACACCAAACCCTGCTTTAAGAACGGACTGTTGAAGGAACGAACCGTATCGATTTGGAATTTATAATTCCTTGGCAGTGCGAATGGGTCTACAGTCGACGCCTTAAGCTTGAAACCAGATGCGTTGGGAACGATTGCGAACTCTGATGGGTAAACGGGTGCAATGTCGGACGAACGGATGTTGAGTGGCAGATTGAGCAAGGTGTTGTTGGCCTCATTGCATTCATCTACGTTACCTAGATAATCCACGTAAACACTAAGGGAATTAGCACCCACGGAGAACCGCGAATCCAGTGGAAAGCGGATGCTGATCGTGTCTTTGTAGGTCACATAATTGATAACCGTATCCAATTCATAGGTAGAGGTGCCGTCGGGATAAGTACGTGTGAAATGCAGTACAAACGGATTGTAGGTGGCCTTGCCCAAATTGGTGAGCACTACGTTAACGGTGAAGGAATCCAGGTCCGAAGTGATTACGGAGGGAGTGAAAAAAACGGATGAGTTTTCAATACTGTAATCGGGTCTGTCAAAAGAGTGCATGACCATGGCTGGGTCCCCCGAAAGGGTCATGCCGGTAATCACCGATTTGAAGATGAAATATCCGTTGAAATTGGACGTAACGATCGGCAGGTTGAGCATTGAGTCTACCACGGCACCCATGATTTTGCCTACGCTGTTACCATAGTTGTGTAAGGCCATCTGAGAGTAAAACTCCTTGGAATAGTATTGTAGGTTGTCGAGCAATCCCACATCGGGCTGAGCGACGAATCCAATGGACCCTTTTTCAGGAAGCAGCACAAAATCTTCGGTGATACGCCGAGCCGCATCATGGATATCTCCGACAAAACAGGAATTGGCGAGAATGAGTGGATAACGGTCCTTGTTATTATAGTTCTGAGGAATGTCGGTGCTGATATCGAAAGAGGTTCCGCTGGCATGCGCTACAAAGGTCATCAGGGCGCTACCGGAGTCGATCAATGATTGGAGATATTGGGAAAGGTCTATTTGAATCGGATCTGTTGTGGTCTTCAGGAAAGTTTTGACGGTGGCACCCATTAAGGTGTCTTGGGCAATTCCCGTGAATTCCGAAAGGATGTTACTAATCTGGGTTTGTTGTGCCCCCGTGTTACCTCCACCGAAATGCAAGATTCGCTTTTGCCATTCCTCAGGACATTGTTGAAGTTGGTTCTCATGAGCGGAGATCTTATCCAAGTACGCATAAACATCCGCATTGTTCCTTGCAGAAATACGTCCAACGGGAAACACCTGACGTGGCATGGTGTCTTGAGAGAAGCATGTGAAAAGCATGTCGGCAGGTGGCGCACCGAAAGTAGGCACATAGTTCAGTTTCCAATTGGTTTGTGTGGTTGCATAGTTGTTGAATCCGGTATACCTCACCCGGGTGTTGGTAAGCGACTTGCCCAACAACAACAAATAGGCCGGTTTAAGACTAAAAGTGTCATAGGCAAACTTTGCAAATCTTCTAATAGCCAAGGGGTGTTGAGCAATACCATAGGAAAATTGATCGTAGAGTTCATCCACGTCCACCACCAGCGGGGTGAAACCCGTGCTTGATCGGTA
>JBMTLM010000208.1:0-4235 GCA_049431185.1 Bacteroidia bacterium
GGGCTGTAAAGCGTGAAAAATCTCAAATGATGGAAGCCTTTGGGAACGTGGAAGTGGTTAACTTCAAGAATGAAAAATTGAATACGGAATATCTGGTATGGAATGAAATGACAAAAAAAATATCCAGTAACGAGTTTGTGAAAATCACGACTACCGACAAAATCATCTTTGGTACCGGTTTTGAATCGAACCAAGATTTTACCAATTACCGTATTTTTAAAATTACAGGAACCATTAACATCAGCAGGAATGAAAATCCTTAGAATCCTTGAGCTGTCGTGGTTGACTTGTGGCATCGTAGGCCTATGCCTTGCCCTCTACAACCTACTCACCGTCAATGCTGGATCCGCATTGTTACCTTTGGCTTTTAGTTGTATCGCGGGCATCATTTATTGGGTCAGGCGAAAACAACGAATTGCTTTTCAAAAACAACAAGATCAAGCCTGACACGAACTCCTTTTTCAATCAATAATCACTTGATTATTTGTGATTTGCGAGTTATCTTCGCAAATTCTAAATAATACTCCACCGAATGCGTGGAAATATTTTTAAATTACTAAAAATCAATAAATTAATATAATGGCAGTTATTGGAAAAATTCGTCAGAGAGCTGGTCTTCTCATTGGAATCGTTGGTTTCAGCCTTGTGGCTTTTATTCTTGGGGATTTATTGACCTCCAATAGTAGTTTTTTAACCGGTGGCGACACCAATGTGGCGGTTATAGGCGGCAAAGAGATTGATGTGCGCGACTTCGAGTCCATGGTGGAAGAATTCGTGGCCAATTATAAGAGCAACACTGGCAATCAGACGGTTGACCAAAACGCCTTGGAATCTTTAAGAGAGCAGGCTTGGACCGAGCTGTTGAATAAGGAAATCATGCAGGTTCAATTCAACAAGTCTGGAGTTTCGGTAAGCGATGTTGAGCTATTTGATATGGTTCAAGGAAAAAACCCTCACCCACAAATCGTTGAAGCATTCAAAGACCCCAAGACGGGCGAATTCTCCAGTAAAAACGTGTTGCAATTCCTGCAGTCGTTGGACGAAGAAGGAAACGCTGAGAGAAAGTCTCAGTGGATCCGTTTTGAAAAGTATTTGATGGACGAAAGAGTGAAAGAAAAATACTATGAGCTAGTCAAAAAGGGTCTTTACACCACATCATTGGAGGCCAAGGCTCTCGCCGATCATCAAGGAAAAACAGCTGCAGTAAGATATGTGGATATCCCTTTTGTTTCTGTGGCCGACTCAACCATCCAAGTTTCTGATGAGGAGTTGCGAGAATACTACAATGCTCATAAAAATGAATTCGAACAGGAGGCCTCCCGAAAATTGGAATATGTGATCTTCGAAGTTGCCCCATCGGATGCTGACAAGGAGTCTGCCTTGAAGTCGGCCAATGAACTTAAGGCCGCCTTTCAGTCTTCCACAGATGATTCAACTTTTGTAGCTGTTAACTCCGACGCGCGTAATGAAATCTCCTATTACAAAAAAGGTACCCTCTCCCCTGCCATTGATACCGTGTTTTTTGGATCAGCTACTGTAGGAACTGTTGTGGGCCCTTACGAGGAAAACGGTGCATGGAAGCTATCCAAGCTCATTGCCTCAAAAAACATCGCTGACTCCATTAAAGTAAGTCATGCCCTTGTTTCGTTTGCAGGGGCAGAGCGTTCCACCGCGACCCGTAGCAAAGAAGAAGCAAAGGCTATGGCCGATAGCTTGTTCGCTGTAATCAAAAAGGATGGAGCACAGTTTGAAGATATAGCCAAAACCAAGTCTGATGACGCCGTTGCATCTGCAAAAGCCGGCGACTTAGATTGGATTACCCGTTCCAGCCCAATGGATCCCCGTTTTAAAGACGGTGCATTCAACACGGCTAAAGGAACCGTATCCTTAGTAGAGTCTAATTTTGGATTCCACCTTATCAAAGTCACTGACCAAACCACTCCAGTGAACCAGGTTCAAGTGGCTAGCATCGACCGTAAAATCGCCCCAAGCTCCAAGACCTATCAAATGGCCTTCAACAAAGCCAACGAGTTCGCTGCCAAGGCAACCACCACTGAACTTTTTGAAAAGATCATTAAAGACAGCGGATACAACAAGCGTGTTGCTGACAACGTGAAGGAATCCGACAAATTCATTGCTGGACTGGAGTCTCCTCGCGCCCTTATCCAATGGGCATACCAATCCTCCAAAGGGAATGTTTCCAAGGTTTATGACTTTGGCAACCGATTTGTCGTGGCACACTTATCTGATGTCAAGGAAAAGGGTGTTGCACCATTTGAGCAAGCCATGGAGTCACTCAAAACAAAAGTGATTAATGAGAAGAAGGCCAAGCAGTTCATGGATCAGATGACTGCTGCCGGAAAATCCAACAACCTCGATCAGTTGGCCAACGCTGTTAAATCCTCTGTTAAAACCGCTAGCGGTGTAAGCTTCGCATCCTCCTTCATCGCCAATGTAGGCATGGAACCTGCATTTGTAGGCACCACCTATAGCGTTAAACCCGGTGCGATATCCAAGCCTTTCAAGGGTGTCACTGGAGTTTACACCCTGATCGTAGACAGTGTCACTGCGGTTAATCCTGCACCTGATGTCAACATGGTAAAGAAACAGAACCAAGACCAGGCTGCACAGCGTACCACCATGGATGTGTTCAACGCACTGAAAGAAAAAGCCAACATCACAGATAACAGGGGTAAGTTCTATTGATCTGCATATCTGTTGAAAACAAAAAAGGCGCTCTAACAGGCGCCTTTTTTATTGACTAAAGTCGGTTTCTTCGATTCTTAGTCCGACATCTGCAATTCCAGGCAATGGGTCCTGTCGCATGGCTTGAGTCAGTTCAAATCGGTATTTGCCTTTTGAAGGAAAATTCACGGCTCTTTTGAAAAGAATGGATTGCTCATGCAAATCACCAACACCACTTCCTAGCCATTCACCTTCGGGGGATGCCATGATGCACTCTACGGTATCACGAATAGTTTTACCATCGGGAAAAGTGGTTTGGATGAATAAATACATGTTGCTGAATCGATAATCGCCGGTGTTGCGGAGGTTGATGAAAAAATCATATCCCTGAACGGTATCCTCAACGATTACTTCGAACGCGGCAGGCTTTGAAGATTTCCATTGATCATCTTCGATTCTTGCATTTTGCTCATAGAGCACCCCCTTACCGCAGGAGACCAACAGCAAGCCGCCAAACAAAGATGTAAACAGCTGTTTATGCATTATGCGCCTGATTCTGGGTTGGTTCGCGGAGGCGATTGACGAACCCGACCTCCAGAGGCAGGTGGTATGGATGGTGGGTTGGATGCATTGTTGGAAGGGCCACCAGGCCTGTTGTTACCTGACTCTTTGGGTAAATTAGATGGATTCGTATTGGATGGCGCAGATCTAGGAGGTCTTTGATTTGAATGAGCGTTTTGACCCTGACCTCTGTTTTGCTCCTGTGGAGGCTTCGGACCTCGTGAAGGTTGTGGTCCACCATCACGCCTGCGACCTTGTTCACCTTGGTTTTTCGGAGGTTGATTTTGACGATTATCACGGGAAGGCCTGCTACCTGCATTGGTCGGATTTGATCCTGCTGACGAACCCTTGGATTCAACCAGCTCCTTACGATCGCCTCCCTGCTTCTTTTTCTTCTTCTTTTTCTTACGCTTGTCCATCATTCGGGTAAGACTATCCTGTCCTACCACGTCAGCATAATCTGCCGCCTTTTCCTCTTCCTCAAAATCGGAGAAAGATGCAAGATCCAGCGGTTTATTCCCTGACTTGTTCATGTCGATGATTTCCTTGACACGGTCAACGTGCAATACCACCCAGTTATCGGAGCCCGCAGCCCCTTCACCCTCATCGTAACCAAACCACATGATGCGCCTTAAAATGTCTGTTTTACGATGCGATGCAATTCCTTTCATGGTTTGCAACTTGGTGGAGGATTCGGGAATATCCTTAATGGCCTCCATATAGCTATCAAGTTCGTAATTCAAACAGCATTTGAGTTTACCACATTGTCCGGCTAACTTAATCGGGTTCAAGGAAAGGTTTTGGTATCGGGCAGCACTCGTAGAAACGATTTTAAAGTCGGTGAGCCATGTAGAGCAACAAAGCTCCCTGCCGCAGGAACCAATGCCACCTAGTCTGCTGGCCTCTTGACGCAATCCAATATGGCGCATCTCTATACGGACTTAGAATTCATCAGCCAAACGATTAATGAGCTCACGAAAATCGACACT
>JBMTLM010000209.1:0-4227 GCA_049431185.1 Bacteroidia bacterium
GACGCCTTGCGCAACACGGTCGCAACGTACGATACCGCCGAAAATATTCACCAAAATCGCTTTTACATTAGGATCCTTCAGGATGATACGAAAGGCCTGCTCTACACGTGCAGCATTGGCGGTGCCTCCTACATCCAAGAAATTAGCGGGATCACCACCAGCCAGCTTGATAATATCCATGGTAGCCATGGCCAAACCGGCACCGTTCACCATACATCCTACATTGCCATCCAACTTCACGTAGTTCAGATTGTGTTCGCCGGCTTCAACTTCCGTAGGATCTTCCTCGGTGATGTCGCGCATGGCCGCATAGTCTGAATGACGATACAACGCATTCTCATCGAGATTCACCTTGGCATCAACAGCGATAATCTTGTCATCGGATGTCTTCAACACGGGATTGATTTCAAACAAGGAAGCATCAATGGCATCATAAGCCTTGTATAGCGAGGTAACGAACTTAATCATATCCTTGAAGGCGTTACCAGACAGACCGAGGTTGAACGCGATTTTGCGCGCTTGAAAGGGTTGCAAACCCGTTTTGGGATCCACTTCTTCCTTGAAAATCAAGTGCGGAGTTTTTTCGGCCACCTCTTCGATATCCATGCCACCTTCGGTGGAATACATGATGATGTTCCTTCCGGTCTGACGGTTCAGCAAAACACTCATGTAAAACTCAGCGGTGCTGGATGGACCTGGGTAATACACATCCTGAGTAATCAGCACTTTGTTGACCTTTTTACCTTGGGGACCTGTTTGAGGTGTAACCAACTGCATACCGATGATGGCGCTGGATTTCTCGCGGACCTCGTCTAGACTTTTAGCCAGCTTTACGCCTCCTCCTTTTCCGCGTCCTCCGGCATGTATTTGAGCTTTTACCACCCACCATTGTGTTCCTGTTTGTGCCTGCAGTTCTTGGGCTGCCGCTACTGCTTGATCGGGGGTGTCGGCTACTATGCCCTCTTGAATGGCTACACCGAAACTCTTCAGAATCGATTTGCCCTGATACTCATGAATATTCATAAAAATCTGTTGGTTTAAATGAGGATACGAAAGTACCGAAAAAAGGGGAAATATGAACTAGTGACAAGTGACAAGTAACAAGTGACAAGTGACAAGTGACAGGTGACAAGTGAAAAAAATGACTGCCTTAAAAAGCATAGAAGGCCCTAAAATGATCATTGGAAACTGTTTAGCTATTGACCCTTCGACCCTTCAATTAACTCAGGGTAAAGCATACTCAGGGCGGAGCGGATCACCCACCTTCGGCGAGGCAAGCCAGTCATGTTTTATTGCCTCAGGTATTTCCTTGCTGCGGGAACGTATTTCCTAATGTTTTCGATTCTGGTTTTGTCACCGGGGTGGGTGCTTAGGATTTCAGGTGGCTTGGGACCTTTGTTCAGGTCGATCATGCGTTGCCAAACTTTGGGTGCCTCAGAAGGATCATAACCTGCCAAAGCCATAAAAACCATCCCAAGCTTATCGGCCTCCGACTCATGGGTTCGGGAAAAAGGCAACAGCACACCCACCTGCGCACCAATTCCATAGGCCGTATTGAAGATTGCCCTGGTTTCGGCTGGTTTGTCGGCCAATGCTATATCCAAAGCCACGGCACCTGTTTGGGCAAGTAGCATCTGACTCATGCGCTCATTACCATGGCGGGCAACAGCGTGAGCTATTTCATGACCCATCACAAAAGCCAATCCTGCCTCATCCTTGGTAACGGGCAGCAGTCCCGAATATACGACCACTTTGCCACCGGGCATACACCAGGCATTGACCTCTTTGGAATTGACCAGTTTGAATTCCCATTTAAAACCTTTGACACGATCAGCCATTTTGTTCTTGGATAAAAAAACATTTACCGCAGAAGCTATTTTGGCTCCTACACGAGCCACCAAGGCGGCATCCGCATTGGCGTCAGGTACGGGGGGATGTTTTTCCAAAAAATCCTTGTATCCGGAAAGGCTCATACCGATCAATTGATTTTCGGGCAGCAAATTCATTTGACGTCGGTTGGTAATGGGCACTTTGGTGCATGCAACCAAAACCAACAATAAAAATAGACTAGCGATCTTGCGCTTCATGATGCCTCTATTTTATCTTATCGGAAAAGACTTTGGTCGGTTACCACTTCGACAGAAGTTACTTTGAGAGGATATCCTGCGACCTCCTCATCCTCCGCTAGAATTTCTGGAGGCAAAGTGGCCCGAAGTGCATCTGAATAACTCATGGGTGAAACCCTGCCTTCCATCAAACTCAACCTGAGTGGTTCGGCTTCTGATTTGTCGGTGACAATGCTGATGAACATATTTCCCGTTTGCCAATGACTTTGAATGGCATTATTCACGTCATCCAAGGTCAGTCGTTCTAATATCGCATCAAGATCAGCTATATAATCGATGCGACCATAAAACTTACTATCCATTAAAAAACCCAATTGTTTCGAAGGGGTTTGCACATACAGTTTGGTGTAGGAACGTAAAAAGTCGCGTGTCAATTCAAAGTCCTCGTTTGTGATTCCCTTTTCAACCATGATTTGTAATTCCCGCATGGCCATGCGTAGCGCAAAATGAGCATGTCCCACGGTGATGTCCTTCAGTTCGGGATACTGCGATTTCAATGCCGCGGCGGTTTGGACAGGTCGAAGCCAAATGCTGAAATAATTCGATTTACGTGGAAAACCTGGCTGGGGCAACATGTTGGAGCCACCATTGTCATACCATTCGATATAGGAATAATCGCCATAATTCATAGAACGCTGCTCACGAATTTTTTGATACAGCCTGGAGTAGCTTTTACGGTGCTCACCCAACCAGGAGTTGGCCACCATCAAGGCAGCGAACTCGTCATTGGAGCGAGTCAGGTTCAATGGGAAACCTGTAAAAACCGCTGAACCCAAGGTGTTGGATTTGGTTACGATTTCAACCTGAATGCCTTTAGGGGTTCGAGGCGATACTGGAGGAATGGGAGCAGGTGATTGGCTAGGTAATTTACCCATCGCATCCTGTAGCTTGATTACATAAGGGTCAGCATAGGCACCAGCAATTCCCAACATCAAATTGCTACTCGTAAATTGCTTTTTAAAATGGCCAACCACATCTTCCAAGGTGATGGATGTTACTCCACTTACGGTGCCTCCAACGGGATGCGCATAGCGTGTATCCCTGAAGAGCAAGGCCTCCAATGCAAATTTGCTCAGATCCTCATCGGAAGAAGAACGTATCACTTCATTCACATAGTTCTCTTGATTAGATTTGATCCTCTTGAAATCACTTTCGGAAAATGATGGCCTCACCACCAATCCCGTCATGATAGGGAAAATGGCCTCCGCATGATCCTTGTGAAACTCGAATGTGAATACCGTCACTTCCTTATCCACGGAAACGCCCCAACGGGAGGCCCATGGATAGGTCATGGACTTAATGTCACTGGAAGTATACTTATCCGTGCCTCCCTCCGACATCAGCGAAGCGGTTAGTTGTGTGATTCCCTCCTTACCCACGGGGTCGCTCATACTGCCGTTCTTGAACATCATCTTAACGACAATCTTATCTGACTTGGGATTAGAAAGTGTAACGGTTTCTATTTGCTGAGCCATTACAGACATGGAAACAGCAATTAAAAGCAAAAAGGATAAATATATTTTTTTCATCTGGATCGGAATTTTAGAACAATCAGTCGAGTACTGGTTTATCGGTTGGGCTAATGGTACCGATGGTCATGCCATTTTGCACAAGGTACTTTTTAGCCACCCTTTGAATGTCATCAGCGGTGACCTCATCCATGATCTTATAGGAGGCATTGATCGTAGCAGGATCGCCCGTTAACCAAGTAAAAAGACCAATGGCATTGGCGATGGCATCCGGATTGTCCATGGAAAGCGAAAAGGAATACCGAATGCGCTCCTTGGCCTGCTTTAAATCATATTCGGAAACGGGATTTTTTTTGAAAGACTCAACGGCATCCAAAATTGATTTTTTCACTGACGCAAAATGATCAGCGGCGGTTAACGATGCACTCAAACTGAACAGATAGGGATCGCGGGTTGGATAAATGCCACCGTTTAAGCTGCGTGCCTTGCGATCCTGCATCACCAATTGCTTGTACAAGTCGGAGCGTTCGGAGGTCATTAGTTGGCCCAATATGGCCAAAGCCTGGTAATCGTTGTTTTCGACTGAAAAAGCCGGTCCACGAAATTTAATATCCAAATATGGTGGAAACTTT
>JBMTLM010000210.1:0-4222 GCA_049431185.1 Bacteroidia bacterium
TTAAGGTCGAAAAATACGAACACTCCTATCCGCACTGCTGGCGCACCGATAAGCCCGTGCTGTATTATCCGCTCGACTCTTGGTTCATCAAGACAACGGCTTGCAAGGATCGACTCATCGAGCTCAACAAAACCATCAATTGGAAACCGGAATCCACCGGAACAGGAAGATTCGGCAATTGGCTGGAGAATCTGGTCGATTGGAATTTGAGTCGCTCCAGGTTCTGGGGAATACCACTGCCTGTTTGGACCAGCGAAGACCGATCAGAACAAATCTGTATTGGTTCGGTAGCGGAGTTGCGCGAGGAATTGGCAAAAGCCAAGCAAGCAGGCATTGAGAACAAAATCAATCCTGACAGTCCTGACTTCGACCTTCACCGACCTTATGTGGATGAAATCGTATTGCTATCCAACAGCGGAAAAAAGATGTATCGGGAAAGCGATCTCATAGATGTTTGGTTCGACTCTGGGGCGATGCCCTATGCTCAATGGCATTTCCCATTTGAAAACAAAGATGCATTTCAAAAAGCCTTCCCTGCGGACTTCATTGCCGAAGGCGTTGACCAAACCCGTGGCTGGTTTTTCACTTTGCATGCGATTGCCGTCATGCTCTTCGACAGCGTAGCTTTCAAAAACGTGGTCTCCAACGGTTTGGTACTCGACAAAAACGGCAATAAGATGTCGAAACGGCTAGGCAATGCCGTCGACCCCTTTGAGACCATCGCCAAGTATGGTGCCGACAGCACCCGATGGTATATGATCTCCAACGCGCAACCATGGGATAATTTAAGGTTCAACGAAGAGGGCATCGTGGATGTGCAACGGAAGTTCTTCGGGACGTTACACAACACCTACTCATTCTTTGCGCTCTATGCCAACATCGATGAATTCAAATTCAGCGAACCCGAAATACCGTTGGCGGATCGTCCTGAAATCGACCGCTGGATCATTTCCGAACTGCATTCACTCATCAAAGAAGTGGATGCGTGTTATGCCGACTATGAACCTACCAAAGCCGCCAGGGCCATCCAACATTTTACGGATGAACATCTGAGTAACTGGTATGTGCGCTTGTGCAGACGTCGCTTTTGGAAAGGCGATTACTCCAAGGATAAGATTGCAGCATATCAAACGTTATACACCTGCTTGGAGACCTTGTCATTGTTGATGTCCCCCATTGCTCCATTCTTCGCCGATCGTTTGTTTGGCGATTTGAATCGATCCACAGGTCGTCACCGGGTTAACTCCGTGCATTTGGCGGATTTCCCGCAATGGGATTCCAATAAGATTGACAAAGCCTTGGAGGAGCGGATGGAGCTGGCGCAGCAAATCTCGTCAATGACCTTGGCACTTCGTAAAAAAGTAAACATCCGAGTCAGACAACCCCTGACACGCATACTGGTTCCTGTGGATGAACCCGGACTGCAAGAAAAAATTGAAGCAGTCAAAAACCTGATCCTATCCGAAGTCAATGTCAAAAATGTGGAATTCATTTCTGGCGATGGCAACATACTGGTAAAAAAAGCCAAGGCCAATTTCAAAATCCTTGGTAAGAAGGCGGGTTCCCTCATGAAGATCCTTGCAGAGAAGATTGCTGTCATGTCTCAAGATGATATCCGATCTTTTGAACTTGAAGGTAAGTTCAACATCCCGATGGATCATGGCAGCTTTGAAATCACGCAAGAGGATGTTGATATCATGTCACAAGATATCCCAGGTTGGGAAGTGAATAGCTCAGGTAAGTTAACCGTTGCTCTTGACGTAACCATCACTCCTGAACTCAAAAAAGAAGGCATCGCCCGTGAATTGGTGAACCGTATTCAGCTGCTTCGAAAAGAAAAAGGCCTGGAGGTAACTGATCGTATTGCGTTGGTTATCAGCGACCATCCGGTCGTCACACCTGCAATTGAGGCCAATATGGACTATATTTGCAATGAGACGCTTGCTGAATCGTTATCTATCATATCATCGAACCCATCAGATGATGCCGTAGAACTGGAATTGGATGACGATACACGTGTCAAGTCTAACCTAAAAAAAGTTTAGCCATGGGAACTGAAAAAACGCGCTACTCGGATAGTGAACTTCAAGAGTTCAAGGAAATCATTTTACAAAAATTGGAGGACGCTCGTCGTGAGTTATCAAACCTGAAAGCCCATTTAAACAGCTCCAATGATCATGGAACATATGACACCGCCAGTACATTCAAGGTATTGGAGGACGGCTCTGACACATTGGCTAAGGAAGAGGCGGGTCAATTGGCCGCACGCCAACGGAAATTCATTGAGCAATTGGACAACGCCTTAATCCGTATTGAAAACAAAACCTATGGCATCTGCAGGGTCACCGGGAAATTGATTCCAAAAGAGCGCCTTCGTGCGGTGCCACACACCACTCAAAGTATCGAAGCAAAACTCAACCAGTATAAAGACTGATTTTCTTATTGATTTGATTGCAAATGATTGGTTTTTACAACCGATATGCTTCGTACTGATTTCATGAGACAGCCTGCCATCATCATTCTATTGGTTTTACTCGTTGACCAGACTTTGAAGTTCTGGATCAAAACCAACATGTATCTGGGTCAGGAATTCCATATTGCCGGGGATTGGTTTATCATCCATTTTACAGAAAACAATGGCATGGCTTTCGGACTGGAATTTGCAGGCGAATACGGCAAATTATTCCTGAGTCTATTCCGAATTGTTGCCGTCATCGGTATCGGATGGTATTTGAACGAACTTGTTAAGGAAAAGGCCCATCGTTTGCTGATCATCTCGATGTCGCTGATACTGGCCGGCGCCATCGGCAATATCATCGACAGCACTTTTTACGGCGTACTCTTTTCTTCCAGTGATTTCCGTCTGGCCGAGTTTATGCCGGCCGATGGCGGATATGCCACCTTGCTGCACGGAAAGGTGGTCGACATGTTTTATTTCCCGATTTTCAAAGGATTCCTTCCCGAATGGGTTCCCTTTTGGGGCGGCGATTATTTCATCTTTTTCAGACCCGTTTTTAACATCGCCGACACCTCCATCAGCATCGGCGTTGGACTGATTCTGGCGTTTCAGTCCATCATCTTCAAAAAAGAGAAGTCCGATACCACCACACCCGAACCCGAAGGAGCCTCTCAACAAGCTGATTAACAGCTAGGCTTTTAGCCATTCCATTTCATAACTTTGTAAGAAACCTTGTCGGATGTTGTTCGTATACGCTTTTCACTAAAATCTTAAATCATGAAAACATCACTCCACAATTTCTCAAAAGATGGATTGGAAACCATTAACGGCAGCAAGGCGGTTGGTGATTCCGAAGCCGAATTGGTCATCTGTTTTGGTGCCAAATCTATGCTGATGGACACGAACCAGATTAAAAGGGTTTCATCCAAATTTCCAAATGCCACCATGGTTTATTGTACGACCAGCGGTGAAATATGTAACGATACAGTAAGCGATGAAACAATCGTTGCAACCGCTATGCGTTTTGAAAAATCTTCCTTTAAAACAACCCGCACCAATATTGCCCAACACTCCAACAGTTTGGATGCTGCCGTCGCGCTTTTAAAAGCACTACCGCAGGAAAACCTTAAAAGCATCATGGTCCTTTCCGATGGGAACAAGGTGAATGGAAGCGAATTGATCAAGGGCTTGAATCAAGCAGTGAATAGCAGCGTATTGGTTACTGGTGGATTGGCCGGTGACGGTGTCAACTTCCAATCCACGTTGGTAGGCATCAACGAAAACCCTCAGGAGGGAGAAATGGTTGCCATAGGTTTTTATGGTGATGCGCTCACGATTTCCCATGGATCCATGGGTGGATGGGAAACATTCGGACCTGAGCGGGTGGTTACTAAATCAAAAGGCAATGTATTATTTGAGATTGACGGAAAAAGCGCATTGGAGCTTTACAAGACTTACTTGGGAGATGAAGCGAAAAACCTTCCCTCTTCTGCCCTGCTTTTTCCCTTGTCGATGATCAACTAAGAACTTTCCCAACCGGTGGTAAGAACCATTCTTTCCATCTCAGACAGCGAAGGCTCGATGACTTTTGCAGGGGACATCCCTCAGGGCTCCAAGGTAAGATTTATGAAGGCCAATTTCGACAAACTCACTTCCGCTGCTGGCGATGCCGCACAACAAACTATGGTAGATTCCGCAACCAGACCTGATTTGGCTATTCTGATCAGTTGCATTGGCCGAAACCTCATCCTAGGACCCAGAACC
>JBMTLM010000211.1:0-4217 GCA_049431185.1 Bacteroidia bacterium
AAGGCTCTGCCCCGTACGGAGGTGGTGAAAAGCCTTTGGGCTTACATCAAGAAGCACAAACTTCAAGATGCCAAGAACCGCCGTATGATCAATGCCGATGATAACCTCAAAAAGGTATTCAACGGTAAGGGCCAGGTGAGCATGTTTGACATGACTAAGCTCGTGAGCAAGCACCTCTCCTAAGCCTTTCCACTGGAAAAAAAAGGGTCGCTCCATTCGGTGCGGCCCTTTTTTTATGTATCAATTTTATTTGACCTTCACCCTCTTCAATGACTACCTTTGCGGACAATATTTTCACTGTCATGATCAAAATTACCCTGCCTGACGGCAAAGTCCTCGAAAAACCACAAGGGGTAACCCCAATGGATGTTGCCAAAGGCATCAGCGAGGGGTTGGCGAGAAACGTACTGGCTGCAAAATTCAACGGACAGGTGTTGGATGCCTCCCGTCCCCTCACAGCAGATGGTTCCTTGGAATTGCTCACATGGGAACACGCAGAAGGTAAATCCACCTTTTGGCATTCATCCGCACACCTGATGGCCGAGGCCTTGGAATCTTTCTTCCCAGGAATCAAGTTCGGGATCGGTCCCCCTATCGAAAATGGATTTTATTATGATGTTGATCCAGGTGAAACAGCCATTTCATCTGATGATTTCAAAAAAATCGAGGAGAAAATGTTGGAGTTGGCGCGACTAGCGAATCCCTTTCAAAGACGAGAGGTATCTAAATCGGATGCCATCGGCTATTTCACTGAAAAGGGAGATCAGTACAAACTGGACCTCCTGAAAGACCTTCAAGACGGATCGATCACCTTTTACTCGCAAGGTAATTTTACGGATTTGTGTCGTGGTCCTCATATCCCGGATACGGGTTCCATTAAGGCTGTAAAGCTGATGAGCGTGGCCGGTGCCTATTGGAGAGGGGATGAAAAAAGCAAACAACTTACACGTATCTATGCCATAACATTCCCTAAGCAAAAGGAACTCACCGAATACCTCACCCTCCTGGAAGAGGCCAAAAAACGGGATCACCGTAAACTGGGCAAGGAATTGGAATTGTTTACTTTTTCTGAGAAGGTTGGGATGGGGCTTCCACTTTGGCTTCCCAAAGGCGCCCAACTAAGGGATCGCTTGGAGTCTTTTTTGAAAAAAGCGCAACTTAAGGCCGGTTACTTACCTGTTGTCACCCCACACATCGGCAACAAGGAATTGTATGTCACTTCCGGCCATTATGAAAAATATGGGGCGGATTCATTCCAACCGATTCGTACACCTGCAGAAGGGGAGGAGTTTTTTCTTAAGCCGATGAATTGCCCGCATCACTGCGAAATCTATAAGAGTAAACCGCATTCATACCGGGAGTTGCCTATCCGCTATGCGGAGTTTGGGACCGTTTATCGCTATGAGCAAAGTGGCGAATTGCATGGATTGACACGTGTTCGCGGTTTCACACAGGATGACGCGCACTTGTTTTGCCGACCAGATCAAGTAAAGGATGAATTCATTAAGGTTATTGATTTGGTTTTGTATGTGTTCCGGGCTTTGGATTTTAAAGAATTCACCGCCCAGATATCCTTGCGTGATCCCGATAACAAAACCAAATACATCGGTAGCGACGAGAATTGGGAGAAGGCAGAATCGGCCATTGTAGAGGCTGCCAAGGAAAAGGGTTTGAATACCGTGGTTGAATTGGGTGAGGCGGCTTTTTATGGGCCCAAACTTGATTTCATGGTTAAGGATGCACTTGGCAGAAAATGGCAGCTTGGTACCATTCAAGTGGATTACAACTTGCCGGAAAGATTCGAATTGGAATACACAGGTGCCGATAACCAAAAACATAGGCCAGTCATGATTCATCGGGCTCCCTTCGGTTCCATGGAGCGCTTTATCGCCGTTTTAATCGAACATTGTGCGGGTAATTTCCCGCTTTGGCTCTCTCCAGAACAGGTTATTATAATGGGAATCAGCGAGAAGTATAACGATTATGCCCACAAGGTTTCAGAATTCCTTAAAAATTCCGATATTCGCGCCTCCGTAGACGAACGGGACGAAAAAATCGGAAAGAAAATCAGGGACGCCGAAATCCGTAAAGTGCCTTATATGCTGATAGTTGGAGAGAAAGAGGCAGCTGAAAATTCGGTGTCGGTTCGCAAACATGGTCATGGTGACTTGGGTTCCATGCCGCTGTCCAAGTTTGAGGAAATGATTGCTCAGGATATCGAGTCAAGAACGTCTGGGAATTAATACAAGTCAAACCAATTCAGAAGGAGGTAACACATTTCAACTTTCTTTAAAAAGCCGAGCGGCCCAAGAGGACCACGACCGAATCGTTTTCAGAAAAGGGAAAACGAACACAATATCAATGAAGACATTTCCGCTCCACGAGTGCGACTTGTTGGCGAAAACATCGAAGCAGATGTTTATACCTTGGAAGTTGCAAGAAGGATGGCCAAGGAACGTGAGCTTGATCTTGTGGAAATCGTACCCACCGCCGATCCTCCGGTTTGTCGGATCGTAGATTACCAAAAGTTCCTCTACGAGAAGAAAAAGAAAGAAAAGGAAGTCAAAGCCAAGACCGCCAAATCCGTAATGAAGGAGATTCGATTCGGACCCAATACCGACGAACACGACTTCAACTTCAAAGTGAAACACGCCATTAAGTTTCTCGAGGAAGGCGCCAAGGTCAAGGCTTATGTACACTTCAAAGGAAGAACCATCGCCTACAAGGAAAAAGGTGAAATCATCCTCTTGAAGTTCGCACAGGAATTGGAAGAGTATGGTAAAGTTGAAATGTTACCGAAATTGGAAGGCAACAGGATGTTTCTACACCTGGCACCACTTCCAAAAAAGGGAAAAAAATAATTGCAAGAAACCTTAAAAACCCCAAGGGGAATACAATGCCAAAAATGAAATCCAACTCCAGTGCCAAAAAGAGATTCTCTTACACAGGCTCTGGCAAAATCAAGAGGAAACACGCTTTCAAAAGCCACATCCTCACCAAAATGAGCACCAAGCGCAAGCGCGCCCTGACCAATGCCGGACTGGTTGACAAATCAGACCACGCAAGGGTAGCACGCATGCTTTCCGCCTAAGACATTACTCAATCTCATATCTAACCAGGGAAATAGCCTAAGAGTCGGTAATCATCCGGCCGCTATCACCAAAAAACAGAATTAAAATGCCAAGGTCCGTTAATTCAGTGGCTTCAAAAGCCAGAAGAAAAAAGCTCCTCAAACTCGCCAAAGGGAATTGGGGTGCACGTTGTAACGTTTTAACAGTTGCCAAACACACGGTCGAAAAAGGTTTCCAATATGCCTACCGCGACCGTAAAACCAAGAAGCGCAACTTCCGTGCCCTGTGGATTCAGCGTATCAATGCCGGAGCCCGTTTGCATGGCATGTCCTACTCGCAATTGATGGGTAAACTCCACGCCAAAGGAATCGAACTTAATCGTAAAGTGCTTGCCGATTTGGCCATGAATAACCCCGATGCTTTCAAATCAGTGATTGAGTCCGCAAGATAAGATCTGTTGAAAATTCAAAAGTCAAAAGCCACGCATTTGCGTGGCTTTTTTGATTCAAACTCATTCCTCCTTTTTGTAGGCGTCGATGATGTCTCTTACCAAACGGTGTCGAATTACATCCGCGCCATCCAGGAAAACGAAACCGATCCCTTCAATGCCATTTAACAACGATAATCCTTGAACTAAACCGGAGGGTGTGTTTTTCGGTAGGTCTATCTGGGTCACATCCCCTGTAACCACCATCTTGGCGGAAGGCCCCATGCGGGTTAAAAACATTTTTAATTGACTCTGGGTGGCGTTTTGCGCTTCATCCAATATCACATATGCATTGTCCAAAGTTCTTCCTCGCATAAATGCCAACGGAGCCACTTCAATGGTTCCATTGGCGATAAACGATTGAAGCTTTTCACCTGGAATCATGTCCATCAACGCATCGTACAACGGACGCAAGTATGGGTCTATTTTCTCTTTTAAATCCCCTGGAAGGAACCCCAGATTCTCACCCGCTTCAACAGCTGGACGCGTAAGAATGATCCGTCTGATTTCCCTGTTTTTCAGTGCCCTGACAGCGAGTGCAACGGCTGTGTAGGTTTTGCCCGTTCCGGCTGGTCCTATGGCAAAAGTAATGTCATTCTTTTGGCAAGAAGCTACCAGCCTACGTTGCCCGGGGGTCTTAGCTTTGACCACCAACCCGT
>JBMTLM010000212.1:0-4160 GCA_049431185.1 Bacteroidia bacterium
GTTTCGTATTACTTATATGCGCGAATCCTTTGCAATACTGATGGCTTTTTTGACAATATCGTGTGGCGTAGACAAGGAAGGGTACCGGAAAACGGATGCAGGGCTATCCTACAGGTTTATTGATAATGTTTCCGGCGAAACGCCCCAGATCGGGGATCTAATGGTCATGCACATTGCGTATTACACCGAAAAAGACTCCTTACTTTTTGATTCCAAATTATTGGCTGATTCTTTTTCTGTGAGGCTTGTGAACCCAACTTTTAAGGGCGGTGTTGAGGAAGGGTTTGCCATGATGAGTCCTGGTGATAGTGCCTTATTCAAGGTAAGGGCCGACTCGCTTTTTCAGATCACTTTCAGAGGAGAGGGAGCTTACAAGCCACAGGCTATGGAAAACATTTATTTTCATGTTAAAATGGAGCGATTCTACAATAAAAACCTGCTTGATTCCATTCAGGTTGCTGATGACTTGAGGAAGCGCAGGGAAGAATTTGCAGTACTCGACAGCTTTTTGACCAAGAATGATTTGAATGTTGTACCAACCGGCCAGGGTTCTTACATCCGAATGATACAAAACGGGAATGGCAACCCGGTAGAAAAGGGAGATACCGTATTGATAGAATACCGTGGTTCCTTAATCAATGGTTATGTTTTTGATTCAACAGGCATTAAACCTTTTGAATATGTTGTAGGAATTACACCTGTTATCGCAGGATGGGAGGATTGCATACCGAAATTTGTGAAAGGAGACGTGGCACGATTCGCCTTCCCTTCAGACCTGGGTTATGGTGCATTGGATCAAGGAGACGTACCGCCATATTCTTCATTGATTTTTGATGTGAAAATCGTGGACGTCAAAAAGGCACGCAAGGGCGGCTCCTAATCATCCAATCAGGAAAACCGTCGGAATGTCGGTCAAGTCTTTTTTTGGTGACTTTCGCCACGCATCGATTCCAAGTGTCTTAATGAATTGATGTGGTCCAGTGATATCGGCCGCAATACATAGCCTGGTTTCTCCCGTTAAAACAGCAATCAATTCGGAAAATAATTGTTCATTGCGATAGGGCGTTTCAATGAAAAGATGTGTGGTTCCGGTTTTGCGAATATGGCTCTCCAATTCTTTCAATAAGTTTTTACGTTCGGATTTTTCCTTTGGCAGGTAACCATGGAATGTGAACTTTTGTCCGTTCAGGCCAGAGGCCGATAAGGCTAAAAGCAGGGAGGATGGGCCTACCAAAGGCCTGACGTCGTATCCTGCAGCATGCGCCATCCGCACAACCTCTGACCCGGGATCTGCAATGGAAGGCATCCCTGATTCGCTGACCAATCCGACGTCTACACCATTAGATAAAAAATCAGTGAAAACATCCTTGATCAATTGTTGATTAGACCCGTGTTTGTTTAGCTGTAAAACGGTTATTTCCTGCAGCGGTTTTGACGACTGAATCAATTTTAGGAATGCTCTGGCAGATTTTGCATTTTCAGCAATATAAACGTCGAGGTGCTTTGCCACATTTAAAACGTGGTTGGGAAGCACCCATTCCATTGCAGCATTACCGATGGGGACAGGCACCAGATACATAGAACCCGCATTTATAGTTTCAGTGGTCATGCAACCGACTTCATTTTTTTGATCACATCCATACAGGCTTTGTTCAGGACCTGATAGACATGCTCGAATGCATCATCACCCATTTGGTAGGGGTCCAGCACGTTGGGGTCATTGATTGCATTGGCGTATGTCATGAAAAGATGTATTTTACCTAATTGCATTTCCGACTGGGCCTTTCCCCGAATATGTTCATGCACGCTTTCATCCATCGTGAATATCCAATCAAAATCGTCAAAATCCTGAGCAACTAATGGACGTGATCGCTGGTGACTGATATCAATTCCGTGCTTGTTTGCCACCCTGATGGATCCGGGCTGAGGGGGTTCACCTTGGTGAAAAGACAAAACGCCGGCGGAGTCAACCTGCCCTTGGATTCCGTTGACCTGCAAATGATGTTGCATGATGCCCTCAGCCAATGGAGATCTGCAAATATTACCTAAACAAACCATTAAAATCCTCATGGCAGATCATTTAAAACAAAAGGCGGACCCGTTATTGAAGACCGCCTTTTAATTGATGATGAATCCCGTTATTTTTCGTTGATTTGGATTCGTTTTTGGATATCGGTAACGTAAGTCTTGAACTTCTTATCGGTTTCCATCAGGTTGTTCACCGTCCTGCAAGCATGCAGTACGGTGGCATGGTCTTTTCCGCCACAATGTATTCCAATGTTGGAAAGGCTTGACTTGGTCATACTTTTAGAGAAATACATGGCTAACTGGCGGGCCTGTACTACCTCTCTTTTACGGGTTTTAGACTTCAAAACGTCCAATGGAAGATCGAAATAATCACAAACAACCTTTTGAATGTAGTCGATGGAAATCTCGTGAACGGTGTTCTTGACGAATTTATCCACCATTTGCTTGGCCAATTCAAGCGTGATGGGTTTTTTATTGAGGGAAGACTGCGCGATGATGGAGATATATGCTCCTTCAAGCTCACGGATATTGGTTGTGATGCTCATGGCCACATATTCCAGGATGTCGTTGGGCAGCTCGATACCATCCAAATAAATCTTGTTTCGCAGGATGGCGATACGGGTCTCCAAATCGGGGGTTTGCAAGTCGGCCGACAATCCCCACTTAAATCGACTCAACAGACGCTGCTCCATGCCTTGCAAATCTACTGGTGGCTTGTCGGAGGTCAGGATGATCTGTTTATTGTTTTGATGGAGATGATTGAAGATATGGAAGAACACGTCCTGTGTGCGCTCTTTTCCAGCAAAAAACTGGATATCATCAATGATCAATACATCAATCATTTGATAGAAATGTATGAAATCGTTGGTAGAGTTGTTTTTTACCGCGTCTACAAACTGATTCATGAAACGGTCTGAAGGAACATAAAGGACCGTTTTATTGGGATGGGCGTTTTTGATTTCAATTCCAATGGCGTGCACCAAGTGGGTTTTACCCAAACCGGTTCCACCATATATAAGCAGTGGATTAAACGAAGTGCCACCAGGTTTATTGGCAACGGCATAACCAGCGGAACGTGCCAAACGGTTGCAATCACCTTCGATGAAGTTGTCAAACGAGAAGGATGATTTCAACTGCGAATCTACATCCAGCTTCTTCAGACCCGGGATGATGAACGGGTTTCGGATGGTGGAGCTGATGTCCAAAGGCATGGCAACCGACGGATTCTTCAGGCTGCTGTTGTTTTTGGCAGGCATTTTCACCGTGTAGGGCTGAGAGGAGCTTTGGTTGCTCTCCATAACGATGGAATATTCCAATCGCCCTTGTGGTCCCAATTGCTGCTTGATGGTTTTACGAAGTAAATCCAAGTAGTGCTCTTCCAACCATTCATAAACGAATTGACTGGGCACCTCGATGGTTAGCACTTTGTTTTCTAGCCTTACAGGCTTAATCGGCTCGAACCAGGTTTTGAAATTCTGGGCGCTGACATTGTCCCGTATAAGACTGAGACAATTTTCCCATACCTGTTCCAAAGACTTCTGCATACGGATTGAACGGGTTATTTACTGGTTAGTTTAATGTGTAGGACCGGAAAAAACCGGCTGTTTGGGGATGTAATATTACGCAAATATTCGTTAAAAAAAATAATAAATAATTTTAATTTGCACTTGACTTTTTGATTTCAATTACTTCCCCTGAAAATTGTTTTTTTTCTTTGTTGTGCCGTTGGAAATTTACTAAAATTTTTCCTAAACGCAAGCCTGCCCACCCAGCCTGCGTAATCAAGACGTTTTCACCTGTTGAATTGCGCTCAATAACAGGTTCATGCAAAAAAGTATGGGTATGTCCCCCGATGATGATGTCGATATATGTGGATTTTTTAGCCAGGACCAAATCAGAGACTTGGTTGTTTGCGTATTGAAAACCAAGGTGGGAAAGGCAGATCACCAAATCACATTTTTTTTTCAACTTGAGCAATCTAGCAACATTGTTGGCGGCCTCCACTGGGTCGAAATATTTTACCCCTTCCGTCAATTTTCGATCTACTAAACCATTTAGATTGACTCCAACGCCCAACAATACGATCTTCAAGCCTTTCCTGTATACGATCTTGAAATCATTGATTTTTCAAA
>JBMTLM010000213.1:0-4126 GCA_049431185.1 Bacteroidia bacterium
GTTTACATATGCGTTATGTACCGTTCCGCCTCCATCGTAGATGCTGACATCCGCGAAAAGAGGCGCAGAAGGCGGAACCATGCTGGTGTACACCAATACGCCGTTCTTATAATATTTGATTTCATTGTTGTCCCAAGCAATCCTGAACACATCGTTGGCGGCAAATGCCGGGCTGGTCACGTTAATGGCTGCACCGGTTTGACGTATTTCATAGGTGGCATTGTTTTTAAGATGTATGGCATATTGAATATTGGAAAAGCCGCTGTTTGGGTTCGTGGCACTTAAGCCAATCATTCGGGCTTTGTTGGTCTCCAATGCTGTAAACTCAAAATAACCGTTCCTGAATACCCTGTTCCATGAATAGGCACCGCCATCCCAAAGCGCACCTTGTATTTTCCTGACACTTCCTGGGGCGGTAATGATCATGTCACGGGATAAATCAGCCACTTTCCATTGAATGGGTTCTGTCACTCGGCTGCAGGTGGCGGAATCGGTTTCTGATATAATGGCGAAATCAAAAAGCGGAGGTGATTGGTTTTGGATGGCAATGGTATCGGTGGCCACTCCAAAAGGTACGCATCCGGTGTTCGAAGTGGTCATGATACAGGTCAAGGTATCACCCAAAGTCAATGAGGTATTGGTATAGGTGTTCGAGGTACCTGATTGAACAACCACCCCGTTTCTTTTCCATTCATATGTAGGGTTTGCGCCTGCATTTATAGGGAAAGCCTGAAATATGCCACTGTGATAATTGGTAACAAACGGTTTTTGGATGGTTCCGCCAATATCCAAAAAGGAAGCGTCAGCAATCAATGGAGGCGAAGGTGTAATCAAACTGGTATAAAAGGCCACTCCGTTTTTGTAGTATCTCACCAGGTTGTTTTCTATCGCTACCCTGAATACATCTCCGCTCACGTAGCTTCCAAAGGTTCCTCGGTCAATACCTGACTCGTATACGCGGAACGTGGCATTGTTCATCAGGTAAATGTTGAATTGAATCGAATTGAAATTACCTGATGAATTTGAAACGCTCAAACCTGCCGCTCTTGCCTTGTTCGTTTCAATGGCAGTGAACTCAAAAAAGCCACCATCATGGATCTGATTCAGGGATGATGCTCCGGCGTTCCAAGAGCCACCGTTTTGCATCTTGATCAAATGGTTGAATCCGATGATGTTCATGGAGCTGTTGGATACGGTGGACGTCCTCCATTTGACTTGGTCTCGGCTGCGTAAACAGGTTCCGGATCCGTTCAAAGCTTGGATATGGAATTCCGAACCGTTGGGCTGCACGAAAACATTTCTGATGATGTTTGATTGCACAATCTGTTGCTGGCAACCCGCAAAATTGGTGGTCAATACACATTTGACCGTGTCGTTATCGTTGAGATTGGTATTGGTGTAATTGTGTGACGCGCCGGTTTGCATCGCTACACCATTCACCATCCATTGATAGATGCCGGCTCCGATGAGGTTGTAGGTAAAGGTGCCACCGTTCGGGTTTTCGATGATCGCATCGGTGATGGTTCCTCCAATTTCGTTGATGGATACATCCGCAATCAAAGGAAGTAATGGCAACAGGGTGCTGATATAAACCAGGTTGTTGTTTCGGTAGTATTTAACCACATTGCCAATCACCTTGATAGTGAACACATCGTTTATTGCGTAGGCGCCGAAATTCCCCCTGCTGGTACCGCTTTCCAAAATCGCAAAGGTTCCATCGGCTTGAAGCAGAAATGCAAACTGAATAGTTCCCTGTGCAGGGTTTGGGTTAGTGGTGCTTAATCCGGCGGCCCTGAGTTTGTTTGTTTCCGAGGCTTTGAATTCAAAGTAGCCGTTGTTTTCAACACTATTCCATGAGGCGGCACCACCATTCCAGAAACCGTTCCCAGCGGTTTTAACCAAACTGTTCATGTTAACGGTAGACATATTGGCGGTTAAATCGCTGTTGCGCCATTTGACCTGTTCAAGCGCCATTTTGCAATTCAGGTTCGACGGCACTCCCATGATGGCAAAGTCAATAGGCTGCTGCGGAACAATGATGATGCCTATTTTATTTGATTCATAATTGAAAGCAGACAGGCATCCGTTCAAGTTGAGCGTACAGGTTATTGTGTCGCCGTTGGTCAACGTGTTATTGGTGTATACGTCAGAGGCTCCTGATTGTACTGTAACTCCATTAAGCTTCCATGTAAACAACGGATTCGTGGTGGCCTGCAAGGCCACGGCTTGGAAAGTTCCCGCATTGAAGTTGAAAATCCGGGCATTTGCAATGGTGGAGCCGATGTTGTTCAATGCGGCATGCGCTAGCAACGGCATGTTCGGACTAACGGCACTCGTGTATAACAGTGTGCCGTTTTTAAAATACCTCACTACCCCTGATTCGGCGCTGATGCGTAAGATGTCGCCATTGGCATAGGTTCCAAAATTCCCCCTGTTTGCACCAGATTCGTATACGCCGAGTGTTCCGCTTGCTTGCAGGTAAAAGGCAAATTGTATGGATGCATAGCCCGAGGCCGTATAGTTGGCACTCAATCCACACATTCTGGCCGTATTGGTTTCGATTGCCTTGAACTCCAAATAGCCGCCGTTTTTCACGGTATTGTAAGAAGCTGCGCCTTGATCCCATCCTGCGGAAAACACTTTGGTAATGGTGTTGCCGTTCCGTAGGGTGCGCTGTTCATCATTGAATCGGGTGAATTTCCATATTACTTCCTCATCTGCAATGGTACACGCGGATTGATTGTGCACACCTTCAATATAAAATGCCAAAGAACGATTAGGCGTCAACTGTTTGAAGCGTATTCGGTTCGAAGTAATTTGGGAGGATTGGCATCCCGTTGGGCGCAAGATGCACGTGATGGTATCAGCAAGCGCGATGGTGTTGTTCGAATAGGTGATTGCGCTTAAACCTGTGCTGATTCCATTCAACATCCATTCAAAAGTGTGAGTAGGTCCTGCGTTTGATGTAATGGCCGTGTAAGAGCCATTGGTCCGCTTCCATATTACGGCATCGGTGATGGTTGCATTGATTTCATTCAGTACCACGGCTGGATTCAATCCACTGGTAGGGATCACGGTGCTGGTGTAGAACATGATGCCATTCCTGTAATACTTGATCACATTTGCCTCCAATGCCACGGAGAACGTATCACCAACCAGGTATGTTCCAAACGAGCCTCTATTGGCTCCTGATTCATATACCGAAAACGTTGCGTTGCTTTGGAGGTAAATTCCGTATTGCACAGCCGCAAGGGAAGGCGTGTAATAGGCATTACTGACACCCGCAATACGATTGGTGTTGGTTTCTGAGGCAATGAATTCAAACCAGGAGTTGTTGGCCAGGGAATTTAATGCGATGCTTCCGGCATTCAAACCGGCCAATGTGGCTTTGCGGATATTGTTGCCATTAACTAACAAACGCGCTGCATTATCCTGTCCGATAATCCTCCATTTGACTTCCTCTCCCGCCAAGATACATCCTGTTGAAGATGCATTCACCTGAATATGATAAGAAAGGGAGGGAGGTGGAGTAGGAGATATAAGTGTGATATTGTTCGATAAAACCGTTTGAGCAATACAACCATTGAGGTTGGCATTGCACGAGATGACATTCCCAATTGCAAAAGGCCCAGAGTTGTAAGTGGTGGAGTTGATCCCTGTGGAAAGGGCATTCAGTCTCCAGTCCAATGTAGGGCTGGCTCCGGTGTTGAGCCATTGGGCAGTGAAGGAACCATTGGTTAAGTTCAGTACCCTCACATTGCTGATGGTGGAGCCGATTTCATTCAGCATTACCGTCGCATACATTGGCGTAGTCGGAGTAACTGAACTGGTCATGAACCAATGTCCGTTTCTGTAATACCGAACTACGTTGTTTTCTATGCCTACGCGGAAAGTGTCACCGATGGCATAGGTACCAAAGGCCCCTCTGTATATGCCCGACTCATACACCTCTATGGTTGCGTTGCTGCGCAAATAAACCCCGAATTGAACGTTCGTGTAATTATTGCCTTGGTAGCTCGCATTCAAACCAGCCATTCGGTTGGTGTTGGTTTGAGATGCGGTAAATTCAACATACCCATTGTTGTGTACGGGATTGTGAGAGATGCCAGCGGAATTCCAGCCGGCC
>JBMTLM010000214.1:0-4088 GCA_049431185.1 Bacteroidia bacterium
CCGCGGTGGCGTAATTAATCGCACAAAACAAGGCCGCTGCCTATGACCATGAAGTCCACAACGGCTCTATCGTAATCACGGCCGACACCATCGTAGTCGTAGACGATTTGATATTGGGTAAACCTGCGGATGCCGTGGCTGCCACCGAAATGCTATCAATGCTATCGGGTAGAAGCCACGAAGTGGTCACTGCGGTTTGCATTCGGGTACAGCAACGCACTAAATCGTTTCATGTCAGGACCAAGGTCACATTCCGCACCTTGCTGATGAGCGAGATCAACCATTACATCGAGCATTACAGACCCTTCGACAAGGCTGGTGGGTATGGCATACAGGAATGGATTGGCCATGTGGGGATTGTTTCCATAGATGGATCCTATGACAATGTGGTGGGCTTGCCGATGGCGGCATTATGGAGTGAGTTGCAGGCAATGCAAAAGGCTGGTAGCCTATGAGACGAGCCTATCTCTATATGCACTTGGCCATATTGCTTTGGGGATTCACCGGCATATTCGGTAAAGCCATTGAAATGAGCGAAGGCATGATTGTTTGGTACCGCATGGCCATCAGTGCGGTGGGACTCCTGCCCTTTCTCATCAAATCCGATTTCAAATTGCCTTCCACCAAAGACCTGCTACCTATTGCAGGCGTTGGCGCATTGGTCGCCTTGCATTGGGTGTTGTTTTATGCATCCATCAAAGCCTCCAACGTGTCAGTTGCCCTGGCCTGTTTTTCCACCGTATCCCTGTTCACCGCATTGTTTGACCCCATTTTGCGCGGACAACGCACCCAACTACCGGAGATCATGCTCAGTATTTGCGTGATTGCGGGCTTGTATGTCATTTTCACGGTGAGTCAAGCCTATTGGCTGGGAATGGCCTTGGCCGTCGCGAGTGCCTTATTGGGCTCCTTGTTCACCATACTCAACAAGACCCTGACCGCCAAGCACCCAGCCATCGACATCACCTTTTATGAATTGTTGGCCGGATTCGCAGTACTGAGTTGCTTGTTGCCTGTTTATTTTAATTTTACGGATACAGCTTTTCAGTTGCCCTCTAGCACGGATTGGATCTGGTTGGTGTTGTTGAGCATAGTTTGCACCAGCTTTGCTTTTACCATTTCCTTGAAAGCGTTGAAATTCCTAGATCCATTCACCATGAACCTGTCGGTGAACTTAGAGCCGTTATACAGCATCGTTTTAGCTTGGTTCTTTTTCGGAGAAAACGAATTGTTCAGCCCCGGATTCATCATCGGAACAATGATCATATTGGCATCCTTGGTGGTACACACCCGGTACAAATGGAGGTTGGAATCCTTGAAGGGAGACACCAATCCGTAAATTGAATTAATTTTGGTTATAATTGAATTGGTCCGCTAAGAATTTCATGAAAACCGAAACCAAGTACATTATCAAAAAAACCGCCATCGTTTTTTGCTTGGTCTTTTTGTGCCTCGGTATTGTAAGGGCTAAAGGTCAATCCTATAACCTTACCACGTACAACACCACCTCCGGATTGCCAGGAAACCAAATCAATGATTTGATGCAAGACCGCCATGGCCGGCTGTGGGTTGCCACGATGAACGGGGTTGCCATTTTCAATGGCGAGCAATTTACACGGTTTGACAAGAATGCTCCTGAATCCACCAATCCCGTTAAAACAATATTTGAAGACAGCAAAGGAAACATATGGATGGGGATGCTCCGCGGCGGGATATGTAAATTCAATGCTGCAGGTAAAAGCTACTATAAGCTTCCGGATGGTTTGGTTGGAGATGATATTTATGACATTACTGAAGACAAACAAGGTCAACTGTGGATTGGTACCGCCACCGGCTTGTCGCGCTATAATGGAAGCCGTTTCAGCAACTACACGGTGTTTCGCGGATTGGTGAATGATCACGTGAATGCCTTGAAATACGACTCCAAAGGGCGGCTGTGGATTGCCACCATGGGAGGTGTGAGCATGTACGATGGGAATCGCTTCATCAACTACACCACTTCCAACGGTCTCAGCAGCAACATCTGCCTCAGCGTTCATGAAGACAGCAAAGGAGTCATACGGGTGGGCACTTATGCCGGCATTTGCGAACTCGTGAACAACCGTTTCAAACCTGCAGACGGTTTGGCGATGTTTGCCGGGGAACGTATTGAAGGATTCATCGGCAACGACGTCCAATCCATGACCGTGGCCACTTATAACAACGGGATGGTGGCCATCAAAAAGGATGGGGCCATCAGGATTTCCATGGAGCAAGGTCTGCCTAGCAACATTGTAAAATCAGTGTTGGTCGATCGAGAGGGTATTTACTGGATCGGCACATGGAGCGGACTATGCAAATGGACCAATGAAAAATTCTCCTACTTCACCCATGAGGATGGATTGGCCAACAACAACCTCATCAGCATTGCCTCCGACAGTAAAGGTCGTATGTTTTTTGGAACCCTAACCGGCGGACTAAGCTATCTCGACAACGGAAAGTTGTATTCGATCGGAAACGAATCCGGTCTGCTGGGATTGACCATTTGGAGTTTATTCGTGGAAGCCGATGACAAAGTCTGGATGGGTACGGAAACCGGAGTTGCCTTGTGGGATCCTCAAACCAAAAAGCTGCAAATCCCTTATCCCGAATTAAATTACCTGACGGTTTATGCCATCACCCGCCAACCATCAGGAGAGCTGCTGCTAGGCACCGATGACGGACTCGTGCTGATCAGTAAAAACGGTACGAGCAAATTGCTCGGAAAAGAGGTTGGACTCCAAGACATCAAGGTCAGAAGCCTATCTGCAGATGCATCCGGCAAGATATGGATTGGAACCACCAAAGGCCTGTATACCAAAATGGGAAATGAGATTTCAAAATACGGTCCATCCATCGGAATTGGCGAGGTCCAAATCAACGCCATCGGCACAGGCAAAAACGGAGCTAAGCTGATCAGCACCTTGGGGCAAGGGTGTTTCGTAGTTGAACGGGATGGTGCAACAAAGGTATTGGATGAAAAACGAGGCATTTCGAGTAATGATTGCCGGTTCGCGCTTCACGATTCACAAAACAGACTATGGATTGGAACATCGAATGGAGTGGAAGTTGCAACCATCAACAGCGATGGCAAGATCGACACTGACAAGATCCTGCATTTTAATGCCAGCAGGGGATTTACAGGATCGGAAACCAACGCCATCAGCGAAGACCTGTATGGCAACATCTGGTTTTCCACCGTAAACGGTGCCATCAAATTTCCTAAAACGGCATCACTTCCGGCTGCGGTGTTGCCTACACTCAGAATTTCAAGCATGAACCTGTTGCTGAAAGACACGGATTGGAAAAACCGTAAAATCAAGGTCGACCCCTACACCGGATTACCGGCAGAACTTATCCTGCCCTACAACAACAACCATGTAACCTTCAATTTCGAGGGAGCATTCTTGTCAGCACCAGAAGAGGTCGAGTACCAATACATTCTTGAGAATTTTGACGAGAAGTGGAGTCCAGCTTCCGCCAGGCCTTTCGCCATTTATTCAAACCTCAATGCAGGGACTTACACATTCAAGGTGAAATGCAGTACCAACGGCCGCGACTGGACCAATCCGGTGATCTATTCCTTCACCATCAAGCCCCCCTTCTGGAAAACGAATTTCTTCTATATCCTCTACGTGATTACCGCAGGCGTGATTGTTTTTGCATTCTCGAAATTCAGGACGCGAAACCTTGAAAAAAAGCGCAACATCTTGCAAAGCCTGGTGGATGAGCGAACACAAGAGTTGAATGAGAAGAACCAAGAGCTCGAAAAGTTATCTATCGTAGCCTCTGAAACCGATAACTCCGTTTTGATTTTCGATGCCCTAGGAAGCGTAGAATGGGTCAACGAGGGATTCACCAAGCTAACCGGATTCAGTTTGGATGAGATCGTTCAGTTGCACGGAAAAACACTCACCAGTTTCACCTTTAATCCCGATGCGATTCAGTTCTTGGAGGATTGTGTGGCGAAGCAACAATCCGGCACATTTGAATCGAGCATACGCTGCAAAGACGGACAAAAAAAATGGGTGGCGCATACCTTGACTCCGGTTTTTGGAGATGATGGCTTG
>JBMTLM010000215.1:0-4076 GCA_049431185.1 Bacteroidia bacterium
AAAGGCGATCAGAAAGCACTCGAAACCTTAACCAAAGCCAATTTGCGTTTTGTGGTTTCGGTAGCCAAGCAATATCAGAACCAGGGCCTCACTTTGGGTGACCTCATTAACGAAGGTAACCTGGGACTCATCAAAGCAGCCCAGCGTTTCGACGAAACCCGTGGTTTCAAATTCATCTCCTATGCCGTGTGGTGGATCCGTCAGTCGATCCTACAGGCTTTGGCCGAGCAATCACGCATCGTGCGTTTGCCACTGAACAAGATCGGCTTCATCAACAAGATCAACAAGACCTTCTCTCAACTTGAGCAAGACTTCGAGCGTGAGCCTACCAACGAGGAGATCTCGCATGCGCTTCAAATCCCACAAGAAGACATTGTTGACACCATGCGCAGCTCCGGACGCCATATCTCCATGGATGCTCCATTCCTGCAAGGTGAAGACGGTAACCTGCTCGACTTGATTCCCGGTGAAGACATCCATTCCCCTGAGGTTGGTTTGTTGAGCGACTCGCTTCGCCGCGAAATCGAGCGCGCCCTGGGCACTTTGAGTCCGCGTGAAGCCGATGTGATCCGCTTGTACTACGGATTGGCCGACCAAAGCAACAACACGCTTACCTTGGAAGAGATTGGCGAAAGGTTTGAGCTTACCCGTGAGCGCGTACGCCAGATCAAAGAGAAAGCCATCCGCCGACTCAAGCACACTTCCCGCAGCAAAATTCTAAAGACCTACCTAGGTCAATAATCGAAATTCCGTTAACAGAAAGTTAACCTATCTTCCCCCCGAAGAGACCCCTTGGAAACGAGGGGTTTTTTATTGCTTTAAAGTCGCCGGGCGGACAAGCTAAAAAAATCATTTACCTTTGTATGACAAGGCACTAAAACCACCTCCGATGATCATTGCCCCTTCCCTCCTATCCGCTGATTTCGCTCACTTGGAGCGCGACATCCAGATGGTGAATGGCAGCAAAGCTGATTGGTTTCATATTGATGTGATGGATGGGGTGTTTGTACCCAACATTTCCTTCGGGTTCCCCGTATTGAAAGCCATCCACAAGCATGCGCAGAAGCCTTTGGATGTGCACTTGATGATTGTGGACCCCGATCGCTATGTGCCCGCCTTTCGTGACGCTGGCGCGGATGTGATTTCGGTTCACATTGAGGCCTGCACCCACCTACATCGCAGCATACAACTGATTAAAAGCACAGGAGCCAAGGCTGGTGTAGCCGTGAACCCACATACTTCCATTTCCCTTTTGAAAGACGTGATTGCCGATATCGATTTGGTTTGTTTGATGTCGGTGAACCCGGGCTTTGGCGGACAAAAGTTCATTGAGAACACCTATCAGAAAGTGCGCGAATTGCGACAATTGATTTCCGCCCATCAATCCAATGCGTTGATTGAAATCGATGGTGGTGTTGATTTGAACAATGCCGGTAAACTCAAAGATGCCGGTGCTGACGTACTCGTAGCTGGCAACACCGTTTTTGGATCAGAAGATCCGGTGGGTACGGTTGCGAAGTTGAAGGGGATGTAGTTCGGTGACCGGTGACCAGTGACCGGTGAGCAGAAAAGGAACGCGGATTAAACGGATCTAACGGATTTACGCGGATTTATTATGTCGCTGAAAACAAATCCGCGGCAATCCGCCTCATTAGCTAAATCCGTGTTCACCTTACCCCGCATAGTCTTTCAAATACTCAAATCGCTCCCCCAGCTTCCCTTTACTACAAATAGTGGCACGGGCAATGAGACCGGTTTCATCCTTCCCGAGTAATGATGGCAGTACGCGTTCCATCAGGTTTTTTCCAAAGCCCTCGGAGGCGTCGCGAGGTAGTTCGCAGGGAAGGTTGTCGATGGACATCACGGTGATGGTGCCTTGCTTGAAGGGCTCCTCCTCTTTTCCAGTGATGGGGTTGTAACCGTAAAACTTATCGTTGATGTTAGTGGCGCGTGTAGTGGATGGAATGCTACCATTGATATCGCATGTCACATCGGCAATCACGCTGATATGAAACATAGGATCGCTCATCTCCTTCAACGTAAACAACACAGGGGCGCGCATGTCCCAGTAGGCGCAATGGATAAGCACATCACACACACCTGCATATTTCAAAAACGTGGAGCGGAACTGTTCGGGATGATTGTAGAAATCGTATTTGGAAAACGGCTTACCGTCGAGTGATTCGTGATAATCGTGTGAATGCAACTGTGTGTAAACGGGCTCACGGAATGCATAATTGAGGAATTCATAGGGTGTCACCTTACGGATGTTCATCGCGCCCATGGTCTCCTCGGCTCCATGCGCCACGCGACCACCACCCGTGATAATGATCTTGATGTTGGGCACGCTGATCTGAGACAACCCTTGGAACAGCTCTTTCTTATCATGCGACAAATGCGCTGGCTTCAACTTAAAGAGCTTGTACATCTCCCCATAACCCATGATGCCGTTGTAGGCCCCTACGATGCCCGCATAGCGCCCGAAACCGATTACGCGGTTGCCTTCGGGATCCACCAAACATTCGTAATCGATCATATCGATATTGTTCTCCAACATCGCATGCATCAGCTGCTGGTTGTGCGGTTGTTTTTTGATGGTGTGGGAAAAGAAGAAATACTTTTTACCCGGGATCAACAGTTCGATCGGCACCTCCTTCACCCCCATCAACACCTCGCAGGTATTCAGATCCTCGGCCAACGTAATGCCCTCGGCGAGGTATTCTGCATCGGTATAGCATCGAAACGGACTGGGTTGCACCACAACTTCCGTTCCCGGAAAAAGCTCCATGATTTGCTTGCACTGCACGGGCGAGAAGGGAACACGATGATCGTGGGGTACTTTTCCTTCGCGGATGATGCCGATTTTCATGGGTTTGAGGTGAGCTGTGATGGGTGTGGGTGTAAAGGTAGTGAATTGGGGAAAGCAGGGTGGCGGAAGGCGGTAGCGGGAGGCGATAGGCAACAGAACACGGATGAAGAAAATTGAACGGATACACGCGGATTTAACAATCGACTGCAATCAAATCCGCGGTAATCAGCTGCATCCGTACCATCAGTGTTCCCTTTTTAACCAACTTTCCACGCACAAGACTGGATACCAAAATACTTTTTTTGAATAAACACTTAAATTTCGTATTATCTTTGCAATACCAATCCCGGGGTCGACCGGTTTCGACAGCAGGTGAGGTTCATGTGTAAGCATGCCGAGCGTTGTGAATATGGCTCGTTAATCTCAACTCTCACTCGCTTTAACTGGCGAAAACAATTACGCGCTTGCGGCTTAATCCATCTCAGATGGATGGCCTAATCCCGCACCAATAAGGTGCCGGACAAGCTACCTGGTGTGGCGTTCCGCCTGTTAATGCTGCACAACGGGTATCATGATCTCAGGCTGGTTTTCGCGATGCCTCTAAGCGGAAACGAGAAACAGGGGCTAAGGTGCAACCCGGTTTGTTGATCCCCACGGTTACACCCGACAACCAATGATCTACTAAGCATGTAGAAAGCACTTGGGTCCCTTGTCTGGACGAGGGTTCAATTCCCTCCGACTCCACGAAAAAGCCGTCCGTTTAAACATCGGACGGCTTTGTTGTTTGTGTCCGAATCCTTTTGTTTCCATTGCCAAAAATCATATTTTTGATTAATCAATGAAATAAAAACTCACACATGCGCATCCATCGACTTAAAAAAACAATCTTTTTTTTGGCCATTTCAATAATGGCTTTTGATGTTTTCGGACAAAATTACTGCCAACAAATAGGAACCATGCCATACACGTTGTGGGGAACAGGTGAGGCTGGTGGAATTGTATTTTACGATAAAGGTACGGTCAGTAATGGCTGGAGATTTATGGAGCGGACCAACTCCTACATACAATCGCCGTATGGCTGGGGATGTAACAATGTAAATATTTCAGGCGCAACGGACTCAACAATTGGGGGAGGCTTGAATAATAGCTTGGCCATTGCTGCTGCAGGTTGCTCGAATGGAGTGCTTGCTGATCTCTGCCTTGCTTACAACCAAAATGGCTTTGATGATTGGCATATGCCCTCGATTATGGAACTGTGGAGATGTGG
>JBMTLM010000216.1:0-4073 GCA_049431185.1 Bacteroidia bacterium
TTCAAAAATATTGATTTCATAGCTGGTCATTTTAGAAAGATGATCCTTCAGCATCTCAGCCAAAACGGGATCATCATCCACAATGAAAATCATTTTTCTCAAATCAGCCATGTTGGTTTATTTTTTGAAAGGTTTCGCAAGTATAATGGTTTACCTAAAAATTTCAAAGTTTGGCAATTTCCTCTTGAAGTTCAATGATGGCTGCTTGCACCAGACTTTGGAGTCGGGATAAGAGTTCAGGAATAGACTCTAAGCCACTGGAATTGCCACAGATATCCTCGATTTTTTGTGCCACAGCCGCTGCCTCGGCCATACCCATGTACTTCATCTGTGATTTCAACGAGTGTGATGTGGTTTTCAGGGATTTCCAATCTTGGCTTTGACAACTTTGATCCATTTGGGTCAGGCTTGGCCCAGCCATATTCAAAAACATGCCGACATATTTCTTGACTTTTCCGCTATCTCCTGCGGTGAAGGTCTTGAGGAATGTGAGATCGGAGACGTTACCCATGGGAGCTTGTTTCTCCAAAGTTAAACAAATTCCGGCTATTTTAAAGGCAGCGTAATCACGAACTCGGTGAAGGCGTTCGGTTCTGAATTGACGGTTAGGGTTCCTTGATGCGCCTTGACGATGATGTCATAGCTCAAGGATAGTCCGAGTCCCGTTCCTTCCCCTGTGGGTTTAGTGGTGAAGAACGGATCGAAAATACGCTGTTTCACTTCCTCTGGCATCCCTACACCATTGTCGCGGATTTTGATGACCACGTGGTCGTTTTCTAACCGCGTACTCACCCCAACCGATGCATGGTAGTTTTTTTCCCCCGAACGTGACCGCTGATAAACGGCATAAAATGCATTATTGAAAATGTTCACCAACACGCGACTGATCTCCTGCATCACAACGCTTACCATGGGCGTATTTGGATCGAGGTTTTTCAAAATCTCCGCCTTGAACCCCGTATCCCGTGAACGATTGCCATGATAGGATAACTCCAGCAGCTCCTCAATCATCCGATTCAAGTCAACGGATTGCTTTTCCGGCTTACCGATTCTAGAATGGGTTAACATGCCCTTCACAATCCTGTCGGCCCGCTTCCCATGCTCAGTGATTTTCTTAAGATTGGATATGATATCATTCATCAAGGCCTCCTTTTCTGACGGAGTGGCGGTTTTAATTTATTCAATCAAATCCAATGAAAGCTCTGAAAAATTATTCACGAAGTTCAGGGGGTTCTGAATCTCATGTGCGATTCCCGCAGTCAATTGACCCAAAGACGCCATTTTCTGTGAGTGAATCAGCTGTTCCTGCGTGGCCAACAGCTTTGTGTGGGTTTGGGAAAGTTCGTTAAATGTAACATCCAGGTCTTTTCTGATCCGTTTTTCATGACGGTACCGGTTATACACAAGCAATGAAATGATGATGATTGAAACGGCCACCGCCAACAACAAATTGCGAAAGGCTTGCCCTCGACTCACCTGTAATTCTTTTTTAGACAATGCGAGCTCTTGACTTTGTTTCTCCCTGAGCAACTCCTTGATTTTCTCATCACGCTCCTGGTTCGTTATGTCTGACTTGCGTTTTTCAACGCTGTACTCTTCGATCAGTTTTTCTTTTTCCAAACGCTCAATTTCGGCGTCAATCAACAATCGGTTTCTTTCAAGATCGTTTGCGGAAAGACCCGACATCGTGAAATTGATGTCTTTGCGGAGCATATCGTTGATGGCTGCACGTTCCGATAGATCCCTGCGGGTGAGCCTGCTGTTCATCGTTCTGGATGATTCAATCCGGTCAATGGAATCACGTAACTGCTCGTAGGTGATTTTAATGGCGTCCGCCGTTTTATGATCTCCTGCAAGGGTGAGCAAGGTGGATAGCTTCAGATAGGAATCCTTCAACAGCCTGGAGGTTGAAACCTGGGGATCCAGGGATAGGCTCTTTTTGAATTCAACATTGGCTTGCTCATAAAGTCCTTTTTTGAAATGAATGATACCAAGGTCACGGTAGACCATCGCCATTCCAGGTGAACTTTTGATGGAGGTGAAATGGTTGTAGGCGTTTTTCAAAAGCGTCTCACGTTCGGGTGCATCGCCTTTGCGAATCAGCGCTTCTGCGGCTTGAACGAGACACCTCCCTTCCATCAATCGATTGCCAACGGATCCGAAACCACGAGATGCATTTAAAAAATGGGCATGGGCCAAAGACCAATCACGCATGACCATGGAAGCCTGCCCTGAAAGCACATTTGCAACGGCGCGAATGGAAAGGGATTTCAATTTAGATGCTTCCAAGGACACTTTTTCAGCGATGGCCGCTGCCTCCTTAACATCCCCGTTCTTCATCTGATGCCATGACAACAATAATTCAGCCATCAATACCAAACTGGGTTCAGGATGGTCACGCAAGGCATCGATGGCGGTTTGTACCAAACCCATACTGCCTTTGGCGTTACCGGCATTAAAATCAATCCACGAAAGTTGAATGGCTGCGTTGGCCATCACCAAGCGATCACCCGATTTCAACCCACTTTGAAGTGTTTTTTCAAGAGCAGCCTTATTGCCGGTTTCGGCAACTGATTCGGGTATTGAGGGAACAAAAAAATGGCCTTCCTGGTCGATGACATCCTCCGCCAGGCTCAAAGGTTCTACCAACAATTTTTGGTTTTGCGCGCTAAGCTGCAGGCTGGTTAAAACCAACAATAGCGCGGTGGCCAATAAAGAATTTCTTCTAAAAAAGTTGCACATGTTGAAGAATCAAAAGGGACCTTGGTGCATCATCGGGTCAGCGGCAAATCGAATTTTTCACGATATTTTCGATCCAGCTGGCTTTGTATGTTATCCAGGTTAATGTTCCTTCCTTGAATGAATGCCTGTTCGACGATACTCGTTTTCATATCGAGCACATCGCCTTTGCAAACGATGATGTTGGCATCTTTGCCTTCCTCCAATGACCCTGTTGTATTAGCGATGCCAAGAATCCGAGCAGGGCTTAGGGTTATGGCTTCCAATGCATCTTCCTTCGAGATTCCGTAGGCCACGGCCGTCCCTGCTTGATAGGCAAGGTTACGCACTTGCCAAAACTCGGGAACGGAAATCGCAAATGGGATTTCAGCTTTCTTGAGAATGGATGGCAACGAGAAAGGCAAATCCACGGCCTCGTCACTGGAAGCCGGTAAACGATGGGTTTCCACTAGAACCACGGAAATATTGTTTTCCTTCAGTAGATTGATCACTAAATGCGCATCTCTGGCTCCCACCAATACGGGTTTCAATCCGAAGTTTTTGGCAAAGGCGACTGACGCAATGATTTCTTTTGCCTGGTTACAATGGATGAAAAGTGTTTTTTCAGCGGAAAAAAGCCCCCTCATGGCTTCCAAGTGAATGTTTTTCTTTTCAGGGTTGTTGTCCGATGCATAAGAGCGTGCTTCTTGAAAGAGTTTTTCAATTTCACGGATATTGCGGTCGACAGCCGCCCTTTGTTTTTCCTCTCCTCCAGGCTCGCTGGAACGATTGATCCGCATGGAGGGCCAATGCAGGTGCAAACCGATGTCTGTCGCGTAGGCGGCATCCTCATAGTTCCAGGCATCCATCGTAACAACGGAGGATTGCCCGCTCATAGATGGCGATGCGCCACCAGGCTTCGGTACGACTTGTGCAAGGAGTACGCCGTTGCTTCTTACGGTGGGAATCACTTTTGAATCCGTGTTGTAGGCAATGATGGATCGCACCGAAGGATTCAGCACACCGGTTTCCGCCATGTCGTGTGTAGCTCTTACCGATTCGATTTCGTTCAATCCCAACACGGTGTTCAGTGCAATAAGGCCCGGATATATTTCCTTACCGGAAACGTCGATGATGGTATCGTATTCAGATCCGTTGATACGAATGGTGGTGGCATCCGCCACCAAGTTGATCTTTCCGTTTGAAAACCCCAACGCCCCATTGGAGATGACCGACCCATCTCCCACATGTATTCTGCCATTCATCAAAAGAATCCGTTTTGTTTGGGCGGGTGCCGGAGAGGGGTTCTGTGCAAAAGCGGGAAAAACCGCAAGCTGCAATACCAAGCAAGCAAG
>JBMTLM010000217.1:0-4072 GCA_049431185.1 Bacteroidia bacterium
AGGAAGAAGTAGGCACCAGCACCGACTAAGGAAACAAAAATCATGACGGAGATGACAATAGGTAATATTTTAGAACTGGCCGTGGGTCGTTCCGGCGAGAGGTGGTGTAGGGGTGGTTGAGATTGTGGAGGGTTTTGTGCGATAGTCGAATTTGCTAATTGAGGTTCAACATTCGGCTCCATCACTACAGATTCAGGATTCAAGATGCCATTCAGGAATTCAGCATCGCTTTGGAATCTTTCCGCCGGATTTTTTTTGGTGGCTTTTTGAATGACGCCATCCCATTTGGTACCCGTTAACGGCAAGCTGTCCCTCAAAATAGACACTTGGATCTCAGGCAATGAAAGCGATCCGGTGTCGTAGGGCTTGGTACCGGTAATGACATGCCAAAGGGTTACACCTAAACTATAGATGTCAGAGGCCGCTGTCACGGCTCCACTAGCACGAACCTGTTCAGGGCTCATATACATCGGAGTGCCCATCTGTTGAGAAGCACCCGTTCCCGTGTATTCAACTGCGTTGACATCGGCTATTTTGGCGATGCCGAAATCCATCAATTTAACCTGATTATCCGGTGTAACCATGAAATTCGATGGTTTGATGTCACGATGAATCAAGCCCTGCTCATGAATGAACTTGGTGGCCGATAATATCTGTGAAAAAAGCGATTTGATGGTTGCATCGCTGGGTTTACCTTTTTGTTCAATGAATCCCCTGAGCGTACAACCAGGTACATGTTCCATCACAAATGCTACCGTATCCGATTCATCAATCAAATCCGTTACACGAACGATATTGGGGTGATTCATCTTCGACATGATCCTGGCTTCAGCTAAAAATCGCTTGCGGATATTGTCGTCTGAAATGAAACGTTTGTCTAGGATTTTGATCGCAAATTCAGCATCCAGTGTCTTGTGCTTAGCGAGCCAAACACTTGCCATTCCACCCTGCCCCAACTCCGATAAAACTATATAATTCATTCGATGATACGACCTAAGTCAGATTTAAATGAGATTTGATTTTTAGCAGTTGTAAAATCCGACTTCAGATTCCAATGTATTGTTAACCAGACAGATGTACGGATTGGCTAATCGTTAAAGCACCAAGTTAGCAATTTTACCGCTTTCGTCAAAAGGCTGACAGCACATTCGCATCAGCGGTATGTCAGGATGGCATCTTTTTTCACCAATAAAATCATGCAAGGGAAGGCCATAACATTTCAACCTTTGGGTTGTGGTATGGATTTCTTCCATTAATTTGCAACAAAAAATATATGTCCGACATGGAACCTGGCATCGGCTCTCGCGTGCGACACACGGAATTCGGCGAGGGTGTCATCATCAACGTTAAGCCTAAAACCTATATCATCGTTTTCATGCAGCGCGGTCGCACCGAAGTAGCCAAAAGCTACACCGGCTTGGAGATCATGGATGCCGTGGAGCCGGAGGAAGGGCTTGTAACCTTGCAAGATGTGGAGCGCATTGTAACCAACATCATCAAACGGCACAGTGATTTGCAGGAAACGGTGCATATGGGTTCCAGGTGGACGGGTGGTAAACTCGTTTTACACCCAGCCAATGCCGGACTTAAGTCTAAGGAGGTGCCTATTGATAATTTCTTCAATAAGATCGTCATGCTGCGCGACCGTCTTCGTGTCATGGAGCAACGCATCAACGCCAGCGAAAACCTTTCCGACGAAGAGAAAATCAATCTTCAACAGTATATCACCCGAATTTATGGCAGCCTTACCACTTTCAATGTGTTGTTCAGGGACGATGACGATCACTTCGTAGGTGAGAAGGGTAAATCAGAATAAAAGGTTCCCTGTTTCTTGCGAAGTTGATGGCTGATTGGCTCGGAATGCTGAGACAGTTTTGAAAAGGTGAATCAATCTTTACAAAAGGCAGTTGCCAATCACCTCATTTGTCCCAACGCCTTTTTCACGTTTTCTTCCACGCGGGTCCTGACATCACTGCTGACATCCTTCACGAACTTTTCGCCTCGAATGTTCTCATAGAGTTCGATATATCTATCGGAAACCATTTGAACAATGGCATCATCCATTGGCGGTACCGACTGACCTTCCAATCCCTGGAAATGATTTTCAATCAGCCATTGGCGCAAAAATTCTTTCGATAGCTGTTTTTGCGGCTCGCCTTTTCTTTGCCGCTCCTCATATCCTTCTGCATAAAAATATCTCGATGAATCAGGCGTATGAATCTCATCTATCACCATGATTTCACCGTCCCATTTTCCAAATTCGTATTTGGTGTCCACCAGGATCAATCCACGCTTGGCAGCCATCTCACTTCCTCTTTGGAACAGGGCTCGGGTATGTTTCTCCAATACTGCGTAATCATCCGGGGAAACGATTCCTTTGGCCAAAATCTCCTCGCGGGAAATGTCTTCATCATGGCCATGCGAGCTTTTGGTGGTAGGCGTGATGATCGGTTCCGGCAACGGGTCGTTTTCCTTCAATCCTTCAGGTAATGTAACTCCGCACAACACACGCTTTCCGCTTCGATATGTACGCCATGCATGTCCAGCCAGGTATCCTCGTATCACCATTTCCACCTTGAATGGCTCACACATCCTGCCTATTGTCACATTGGGGTCTGGCACCGACAATACCCAGTTGGGTACGATGTCTTTTGTCGACTCAAGGAAATATGCGGCGAGTTGGTTCAAAACCTGTCCTTTGAAAGGGATTGCACGCGGCAAGATCACATCAAATGCGGATATGCGGTCGCTCACCACCATCACCATGATTTTGTTATCAATGGTATAAACATCCCTGACCTTGCCGCTGTAAAATCCGGTCTGTCCAGGGAAGTGGTACTGGGTCGCACTCAAACTTGGGCTCATGATTATTTCAATTAACGGTCGTAAATGTCGTTTTTCTTGGTCAGTTTCAAGTCCTGCAAAATGGAGGATTTAACATTGATTTGGAAAAAATAATTTTGCTGGAAGCCAAAGGGCACCCAGTTGAATCGCATTTCCCAACAATGTAAATCCCTGAAAATCCCCAAAGATGTATAGGAAAGGTCATTGAGTACAAAGTCCCATCCGCTATTGAAGGTCACTTTCCACTTGGGAGACAGCGACACATCACCATTCACGTTCAGGGTTTGATTCAATTGCGCATCTTGCATCCCTGTTTTGGAGTAATTGATGCTGTAACCAACCGACAGGTTGAATGGAACGCTGTAATCCACGTAATCCTGTAGGTTGCGGTTGATGTCTTGCAGCTCCTCATTGGTGCCTTTGGTGCTGGTTTTCTCTTTGGGTTTTCCTCCAACCAGATTGAAATTGACCGATGCGTTGGCATTGGTGAGTCGTCCTATTCGCTTGTTTGCATCCCATTCGAACCGGTTGATTTTTCTACCTATGGAGTCGCTGACATAGGGATCGAATGATCCTGAGAAATTGAGGTTCACCTTTTCAAAAAGCGTGGTGCGTCCATTGATGCCGAGGTTCGACCAATTGAGTGAATCCGCGGCCAGATTATAATTCAGATTTGCCGACAGGCTTTCGAAAATCTTGATTTTTTTTAGGTTCTGTGTCGTGTCGGTTTGCTGTCGAACCTTCATCTCAAGGTTGTTGTCGAGTGCAAATCCAATTACACCGTATTTGCCTGAGGGTGGTCCGCCGAAAATGCCGTTTTGGAAAATGGAATAACTCACTGATTCCCCATTGGCATCCACGTATGTTTTGTAATTGTTGAATGATCCCGCACTGAAATCGGGTCGGTAACCGAAGCTGATGGTCGGGGAAATCACATGACGAATGGCGGCAATCTTACCCCGTTTCATTTGAACCATGCCGTAGAGACGGGTGTTCATGGATGCAGACATCTGAAAGTCGCGAGCGGCACGAAAACCGTTCACGGTATCGGTTAAAACGGCGTTGCTATCTGCATCGAAGGATTTTCGAACCGTTTCGGGATACCAGCGTTCATTGTAAGTGAAGGAGGGAGAAACGGTGAAATGCTTGAGTATTTTGGCCGAGGTGCTGATTGGAATGGAATGAGACATGCCATAACGGAACTGATCAACCTCATTAAACAACAGGC
>JBMTLM010000218.1:0-4070 GCA_049431185.1 Bacteroidia bacterium
GAACGTTGGGCCAGCTTTTGGGCCAAGTCCATGTATATGTCATCAAAAGTAGGTCGTAACATCTTAAGGCAAAGTTATAAAACCATATCCAAGAGAGATTTGAAATCATCGAATAATTCGTTTAGTAGGATAATTATCATTTGCCCTAGCAAAGTGTTTAGATACCTTTACCCGACTATGTCACGCAACCTATTGGCAATCACATTTATTTTGCTCGCTGTAGGCCACTCCTATGCCCAAGAAGAATTAGATTCCGTTCCACCGTTCTACTTGAAACTGAAAGATTATGCCGTAAAAAGGAAATCAACTTTCCTGATTTACCAAAGTATCTTTAATACTCCAAAAGCCGCCGACTTACAACGTCTCATTGAATACAAAGGGAAGAAAAATGGCTTGGTAATTCGCAACATCACTATAAATACTAGAGACCCTTTCGGATCTATATTGGAGGACTCATTGACTTACGCACACAGTATGATTCAGAAAACTGGCAATGTGTTACACCATCGCACCCGTGAGAAAGCCATTCAAAACCTGTTACTTTTCACTCACGGGGTCTTAACGAACGAACTTGTGATGCAGGAATCAGAAAGACTCGTTCGAAACAGCGGTTATATTCGAGATTTGAAAATCACAGTTGTTCAGGTTAATGAAGACTCCGCTGATATAAGGATCGATACCCGCGACCATTGGACTTTTAAAACCAGCGGCTCGTTTACTTCCGAAAAAGTCACCTGGAGATTCACTGAATATAACCTGTTCGGAATGGGGCACCGCCTTTCGAACACGACCACATGGAATAAAAAACTAAACGAACCTTGGAAACCGTATCTCAAAGGTTCTTATCAAATACCATCCATCGCCGGGTCCTTTGTAAACTCGAATCTGCTTTATCGATTTGAAGGCGACAACCGCGAATGGGGCATTGAAATCAACCGCCCGTTTGTTTCATCTTTATCCGAATGGGCCGGCGGAGCCTCCGCCATGTACAGGGAAATCAAAGATTCCCTTCGATTAGACGCCTTGAGCTACGCGCCCTATACCTTCAGCGGTACGCACCAAGGCGTTTGGATTGGGAAATCATTCCCCCTTCAATCGGGCGAAACCCTGGAAGAGCAAAGCACGCGTGCCATACTTGCCTTCGGATACGAAATGGAAAGCACCAAATCATTGAATACAAATTTCACCATTGCTGAAAAAGTGCTTTCCAGTAATCAAACTACGCTATTGTCGGTGGGCATCAGCAACAGAACCTATTCACTGCAGCGATATGTATTTCAATTTGGCGATGAAGAAGACATCCCCTCAGGCAGAAAACTGCAATTGACCGGGGGATACGAAAACAACGGCCATGGTGGAAGATATTTCTACTCCTCCGCCATCGGGGCAGGCGGCTTCATCAGAAGCAAATACTATTCATATGCACAATTCGAATGGTCCACATTCATGCATCAAGGCCAAAAGGAGGATGGTCTGATACGCGCCAACGCACTTGCATTCCTTCCGCTGCTTGGCGGAAAAAAATGGAAAGCCAGGGTGTTTATGGAACTGGGATACGTTTGTTATGAAAACCAAACCTATTACCGTCCCCTCAACCTTGCAGAGGACCGGCTGGTGCCTGGTTATGACTCGAATCTGCCAGAAGGTGTTGAACGCTTCTCCTTCAACTTAACCGGTGCGCTATTCAACCCTATTGACATCATCGGCTTTCGAGTAACACCCATCCTATTCATCGGGGCAGGATGGGTTGGGGATGGCAACAGCCCACTATTCCAATACACTCCGCAAGCGGTTTATGGAGGAGGATTGGCCATTTCCAATAAATTCCTGGCACAATCGGATTTCAAAATCGTTTTAGCCTTTTTTCCAAATGCGGCCACAGATTATAAATTGGGTTCCATCAAGGCATGGGAATACAGCCTAAACGACTTTGATATCTCAAAACCGCAAACAAATTTTTAAATAATCAAAAAAGTCTTTTTACTTTGAGGCCAAACTTTTAAACACATGATTCGCCTCAAAACATGGATGTTGTGCTTGGCACTTGTAGCCAGTCACATTGCATTCAGCCAATGCGTCCCCAACACCAATTACAGCGGAGCGGGTATTTACCCCGATACGCTTCCGGATGCCACTGCGGGCTCACCATACGATGAGGATGTAACATTTGTCATGCTGACCGACACACTCGGACTTACCATCTACAATTATCAAATCACCAATATCAGCGGTTTACCCATCGGACTGAATTGGCAATGCAATAGCTTTCAAAACAATTGCACCTACGATCCTTCCGTGAGTGTTTACGGTTGCGTAAAAATTTTTGGCACGCCCGTGGTACCCGGCACATTCACCTTTACGGTTACTGTCGTTGCTGATGTGCAATTGGCCGGATTGCAGACCATCAATTTTGATAGACCTCTGACCGTTCTTCCCGCGAACGTTTCCAACCCGGGATTTGCCATGACCAATAATGTGGGTTGCGCCCCATTGTCGGTTTCATTCACCAACAACAACCCCGGTCAATCCGCCTATGCTTGGGATTTTGGAAACGGCCTTCAAAGCAATGTCGAAAACCCACCTGCACAGAATTATTCGAACCCTGGGACTTATATCGTCACACAAACCGTGACGCCCAATACCGTTCCGGATTTTTACCTAACCAACATCACGGTAACGGGAATCCCCAACAACTACGGAGGTCCTATTGATGACCCAGATCCTTACTTTCTGCTGTATGATCCGTCAGGGGCTCAAATCTATGATTCACGACCAGCCCTCAATGGCGTATTCCCTCCTTACTCATGGAATACACCCAACATACTTCTTTCCAATGGAAACTATACCGTACATGTGTGGGATGAGGATGGGGGGTTGTTCGGCGCCGATGACGATTTGGGAGCCATCAGCTTTGCCGGTCAAGGAAACTCCGGCTCCGCAACGGGGTCCGTGGGTGGGGCCTCCGGCACCTTGGTGGTGAATTATACGATTTTTCAAACACCTATCGTTCCATTGGTGGCCACAGACACCATCATCGTTTATGCCACTCCACCCATACCCAGCATCAATCCAGTCGGGCCCATCAACATCTGTGAAGGCACTCCATTGGATCTAATTGCAAGCGATTCCACCAATGCCCTTCAATGGTATGAAAGCGGATCGCTCATCGTCGGCGCCACGTCTACGACATTCAACCCAAGCACCTCCGGTATTTATTCAGTGATCACAACCACCGCACAAGGCTGCACATCCGGCTCCACCATTACACAAGTAACCATTAACCCGCTACCGGCAAAGCCCACCTTTTTTATCAACGGCAACACCTTCACCACTGCCGTTACAGGACTTGCACTGCAGTGGTACCTCAACGGAAACCCAATTCCTGGAGCTAATGGCTCCTCCTTTACCGCTGCCACCGGTGGCAATTATGTACTGTGTGGCACCGATCCCAACGGTTGCGTGAATTGTTCCGACACATTGGTCTTTTCAGGAGTTGGCATTGATGAAATCACCTTCGATCCATTCACCCTTTCGCCAAACCCTAACAACGGAACATTTTACATTGCTACGCATAATCAGTTGAAGGGACACGCATGGGATCTGACTATAAGAGACATTACCGGCAGGTTGGTGATGTACTTGTCGGACTTGACAGGAGATCAAAGTGTAAGCATGACAGATGTTCAACAAGGCATGTATTGGATTACGATTTCACAAAGCGGGCGGGATTTTCAGAAAAAAATCCTTGTGTTGAATCCCTGATGATTCGCATGGGCCATGGCTGAGAATGAAATTCCATATAGCGGCGCAGACCATCTTTCCACCGTCCTGTTCTACCGGGTGACGATTGTTCCTGCTCAAATGGAAACTGGATTTCAGCAACACCCTGGACCAGCACAGGTAATGATATTTAATGAAGGTTCTCTGTGGGATATGAAGGAACGTGCGCTTCGTTTTTTCACCACACAGATGGCTCAAAAATTTGCGACAACACCGGATGCAGGTGGCGAAATGAAGCTTTCAACCCCCATATTGGCCAAGCTATCGTTCATAAAATCGACAGGTGATGG
>JBMTLM010000219.1:0-4011 GCA_049431185.1 Bacteroidia bacterium
CGCTCTTCCGATCTCCGCTTTGAACCTTGCCTCCGTGGTCTTCAATGGCTTGTTTGATGCCATCCCTACTGAATGAGGCAAACACGCCTGAAACCACAAAGGTTTTGCCAGATAGCACATCCGACAAAGGAACGGCCACGGTATTTTCTTGAAGCGAGAACTGTAATCCGTGTGCACGCAAACGTTCGATTTGGTCGACTTGTACAGGGTCGCTGAAAAACATCAGGATGCTGTTTGCAATTTTATCTCCCACCTCAGGAGCCTCCAACAACTGTTCCATTGTAGCCGATGCGAGTTGTTCGATGCTTTTGAAATGTTTTGCAAGTTTCTTCGCAACCGTTTCGCCTACATATCGGATTCCAATGGCAAACAATACTCGCTCAAATGGTACGTTTTTTGAATCTTCGATACCCGCAAGGATCTTCTCCACGGATTTTTCCCTCAAGGATATGCGTTTGCTTTTCCCGTCTTCACCCTGAACTGATTTTTCCAGTCCCAACAAGGATTCATTAGTCAGTGCATAAAGGTCTGCTGGAGATGACACCAATCCCTTTTCAAAAAGCAATTCAACTTTTTCTTCCCCTAAACTATCGATATTCATGGCTTTACGGCCGATAAAATGAACTAATTTTCCTTTGATTTGAGGTGGACATCCCGATTCATTTGGGCAATAATGTAACGCCTCTCCATCCTTTCTTACCAAGTTGGAACCACACTCCGGACATTTTTCAATATAATTGACCGGAACGGCATCGGGAGACCGCTTTGATAGATCAACACCAGTTACCTTGGGAATGATTTCGCCACCCTTTTCCACAAATACATGGTCGCCTGTGCAGATGCCCAGTTTGGTAATCTGGTCGGCGTTATGTAAAGACGCTCTCCTTACGGTGGTTCCTGAGAGCTGTACCGGACTCAGATTAGCAACGGGAGTAATGGCGCCGGTGCGACCCACTTGATATGTGATCGAAATCAAGGGGGTTGAAACATTTTCAGGCTTGAACTTATAAGCGATGGCCCAGCGAGGCGATTTAGCCGTAAATCCTAAATCCAGCTGCTTCGAGAAATCATTCACCTTAATCACAACACCGTCGGTGTCATATCCCAACTCATGCCTCGCCTGATCCCATTCCTTAAGATATTCCAGTACACCATGAATGCCTTTGACCTTCACCATGTATTCAGACACTTTGAAACCCCATTCTTTGGCCTTGCGCATGCAATCGTAATGCGTTTTAAAAGGTAGATCAGGGGCGTAAATGAAGTATAGCCAACAATCCAAACCTCGGGTGGCGACTGTTTTAGAGTCCTGCATTTTGATGGTGCCGGAGGCCGCATTTCTTGGATTTTTCAAAAGCCTTTCAGTTATCTCTGCCTCATCGTAACCATCTTCCATCAATTGGGAACGTAGTTCTGCATTGATTCGATCAAACGCTTTCCGAGGCATGTAAATCTCTCCTCGTATTTCAAATTCGTCAGGGTAATCTCCAGGTGGTAGGACCAGTGGAATGCTCTTGATGGTTTTAACATTGGTCGTTACATCATCCCCTTGAACACCATCCCCCCTGGTTACAGCCGATTTAAGTTTTCCCTTCACATAGGTCAAGCCAATCGCTACGCCGTCGAATTTAAGTTCGCAAACATATTCCGTTTCACCCCCAATGGATTTGGAAATCCGTTCGTCGAAATCCATGACTTCCTGCTCAGAATAGGTATTGGACAAAGAAAGCATGGGGTACTTATGGACCACCTGACTGAATTCCTTGGTAATCCCTCCCCCTACCCGTTGTGTGGGCGATTCAGGAGATTTCAACGCGGGAAATTCCGACTCCAGTCGAATGAGCTCTTCCAACATCTGATCAAACTCCAAGTCTGATATCTGAGGATTGGCATCGATATAGTAAAGCCTATTATGTCGCTCTATTTCGCGACTCAAAAAATCGATCCGATCTGCTGCCTCCCGCGAATCCATCTAGAGTTTGCTTTGAATGAGAGCGCTATGATTTCTTGGAATCACCGGTGGAGATACGCTTGAAAACATCTACGGCTTCCTTGGGACTAGACAAATCCGAATTGGAATCCTGTTTTTCATGTCCAGACATTTCAATCAAGTCAGAAAGAACCTCGGCACAATGCATGGAAAACTCCCTTGCATAACGAATGACTCCTGAAAGCATGGATACACCGGACGAAATTCTGAAGAGTCGTCTCACTTCTTTTTGGTCATTGGCCAAATCTGCTTGCAACAGTGAGACCTTTTTTCTTTGTCCGAGAAATACCAGCGTGAATACAATGACCAAAACCGCCAATGCAATCATCCATTTGGTATAATCCTTTCCATCATTTTGATCTTGGAGCGCCGGGGTTGCATTCATGGCAGTTTGATCACTAGAATCCTTCACAACCGTATCATTGGGCACTACTGTGGTTTCAACCTCTTCCATTACCGGCTCTTGCGCCACAAGGTTCGATGGTCCTGATCCCAGGGAATCCTGGATTTCCTTTTTGAGCATTTGATGGCTCCGATCCATCCAAGACAGGTAGTTGAAGTAAACCAAGCAACCGCTTTTAAAATGGCTGTACTCGGCCAATTTATCTGATATCAACAAATATGCATCCCTTATTTTGGCCGCCTCCGCTGAGGAATTGATGGACTCTTCGGCCATTTTATCAATACGCGACTTGACGGTGTAAATGTCATCGGCCGATTTTGATTCCATCATCAACTGCCGTTGCTTATCAACCCTGGAGACCAAATCATTTGTCGTCTGAGCAATGACAAACCATTCCCCTCCAATAGTCAGGAAACAAACGAGGGATATGAGGATGCGATTCATGATTTAAGCGGTAATCTGATGATGAAATCGGTGCTGCTTTGAAAGTCGTTTTCCAGAATGAGGTCACCTTTGTATTTATTGACAATGATGTCATAACTCTCAAATAAACCCAAACCTATATGTCTGGCTTCATCGCGATCAGAGAAGAAAGGTTCAAAAATCTGCTTTCGTACATTGTCTGGGATGCCCGTACCGTTATCTTTCACCCTGACCTGGATATAGCGCGGTAATTTTCGGGATGTAATCGTGACTGATGGAACATATCCTTTACCCGCGTTCGATTTTTTTAGCCAAACGGATTCAAATGCGTTTTCAAGAATATTGAAAAGCACAAATCGGATATCATCCTCCTTGAGGTCGGTATCAGGAAGAATTTTCTCCAAATCCCGGCGCATTTCACAGCTGAAATCCGGATAGTGGTCCCTCATGCTGTAGTAGGCTTGAACACTGACTTCCTCTATCAAACGATTCACGTTGGTCTTTTTCAAACCAGTGCCACTCGATTTAGGCAACTCCGTTACCATTCGTTTCAGGATTTGAGTACCCGAAATGATTTCCTTGGCAGGCTTGATGTATGGATTATTCTTATCGTTCACAATAGCCGACATGAACGGTGTATCTGCCGAGGCTAATGAAATGGCGAGATCGATGTCACTTGAAAGACCAGCTACCGTTTGCTCCATCTCCGGTTGCAATTGTATTTTCTTGTTCAGGCTATCAGCATGTTTTTTTGCAGACACCGACAAGTTGGTGAGGTTAGATGCTCTTTTGAAAAATACGGAGACCAGTATCGCCATTCCTATGGCCAATAACCCGAGTATGATCAACCAGGCGACGTTTGATGATGATGCGCGTGAATTTGGGGATCCGTCAGACTCAATGGCAGCTACCTCATCCTGATCGGCTTCCTCTTCCTCTGGCTGATCTATAACTTCCGTTGGTTGGGTCACTTGCTTCGGTGGCGTAACCTCAGGTGCCTTGGACATCCTCAAGCTATCCAATTCCCTTTGGTGCTGTGTTTTTACAGTTTCGCCCCTTTGTTTCAAAGCGGCCAATGCATCCTTGTTCTTATTATCGATTATGAGAAACTTGACCCGTTCCAACCAACTACCAGTGGCATTTGCTTTTACGCTGTCTAGGATGACGGGTGTGGCCACAGGTGCCTTGGCGATGA
>JBMTLM010000220.1:0-4032 GCA_049431185.1 Bacteroidia bacterium
AACATTCACCAGCAGTGATCGATTGGATGTGATGTATTTCGCCGTGGAATCAGCGATCACATCAGCGCCATCCACCAGCACAGGTATGTTTCGTAAGTGTGCTTTGGTGATGATTGTTTGAACGGGATTGATGGTGCCCAGCGAATTGGACGTGTGCACCACACTCACCAATTTGGTTTTATCAGTGATAAGCTCATCAAGTTGATCTATCATGAGCACGCCGCGATCATCCATGGGTATCACTTTCAGGACGGCACCTTTTTCTTCACACAACAATTGCCACGGAACGATATTCGCATGGTGCTCCATGGCGCTGATGAGAATCTCGTCTCCTTTTCCTATGAATTTGCGTCCAAAGGAGGATGCGACTAAATTGATGGAATCGGTGGTGCCCGCTGTAAAAACAATCTCGCGCTCGGAGGGCGCGTTGATGAAATCCTTGACCATCACCCGCACATCGTCGTACAATCCTGATGCCTTTTGGCTCAAGTAATGTACACCGCGGTGGATGTTGGCGTTGTAGTGAATATAATAATCGCGCAGACTATCAATCACCCGCTGTGGTTTCTGCGAGGTGGCTGCGTTGTCGAGATATACCAAAGGTTTGCCGTACACCAACTCCTGCAACACCGGAAAATCCTTGCGTGCTTCGAGCACGTTAAAGGGTAGAGGAGATGGCTTCGGTTGCGACATGCTAAAATCTATGAGCGCATCAACTTCGCCTCGGCCAAGGCTTGAAACTGGTCGCGCAACGTTTCGTTTTCAATGTGTGACAACACATCTCCCACAAATGCAATGTTGAGCAGGGTACGAGCCGCTTGTTCTCCGATGCCTCTGGCACGCAGGTAGAAGAGCGCCTCCTCATCAATCTGTCCGGTGGTGGTTCCATGCGAGCATTTCACATCATCAGCGAAGATTTCCAATTGCGGCTTGGTATTCATCTGTGCATCATCGGAAAGCAATATGTTCTTGTTGGATTGGTAGGCATTGGTCTTCTGCGCATCCTGCCTCACAAAGATTTTTCCGTTGAAGACACCACTGGAGGAGTCATTCAAGATCCCTTTGTACAATTCGTTGCTCTCGCAATGGGGCATCGCGTGATCCACCAACGTATGGTTGTCGCATAGCTGATGGCCGTCGAGCAAGTATAATCCGTACATGTGAGCATTGCAATTGGTGCCACCCAATCGGATGTGCAGGTTGTTGCGGGTCAATTTTCCGCCTAAGGTCATCACGGATGAGCTAAAACGGCTATCCTGTTCCTGCTCAACTTGTGTAAAGCTGATCTGTGAAGTGCGATCGTTTTCCAACTGTGCTTTCACCCAGGTCACGTTTGCATTTTGCTTCACTACCACTTCAGTGACGTTGGAGGTGAAACCCTCCTGCGAATCGTTGAGTGAATGATAGCTCTCGATGATTTCCACGGATGAGCCTGATTCAGCCACTACGAGATTGCGCGTTACAACCGCTTCCGCGGATGTGTTGATGTAAAGGATATGGATGGGCTTTGATGCTTGCGCCTTGGCCGGTACGTGAATGAAAACTCCGTCGCGCATGAAGGCCGTGTTGATGGCTACGAATGCATCTGTGTCGGATGACGCGATTTTACCCAGATATTGTTTTACGGCAGCATCTTGGATGGCTGTTGCGAGATTTTGCACCACCAAACCTTCAGGAGCGGTTGAAGACAACGACTCGATGAATACGCCGTTTTCGAAAACCAACAGGCAAACGGATTTGCCGGCGAGCAACAATGGCTCGATGTGATTAGAGGCCACCATTCCCGAAGGGGAGCCGTTTCCAAAGCGATTGAATCGCTCGGTGAGTGCTTTGACGTTGGTGTATTTCCACTCTTCGTGGCGTGTGGTGGGGATGCCCGATTGACGGAATGCATCCATGGCATTGGCCCGTAACTCGGCCATGGCATCCGATTGCAAGTCGAATGAATCGAATCCGCTTAATATGTCGTTGGTGATGTTCACAGGTGATTCGGTTATCATGCTTCCACTTCCTCTTTGATCCAGTCGTATCCTTTTTCTTCCAACTCCAAAGCCAAATCCTTGGTTCCTGATTTCACAATGCGTCCCTTGTATAACACATGCACGAAGTCGGGCACGATGTAATCGAGCAAGCGTTGGTAGTGGGTGATCACCAAAAAGGAACGGTTTCCGTCCCGCAAAGCGTTGACGCCCCCTGCTACAATGCGCAATGCATCGATATCCAATCCAGAGTCAGTTTCGTCAAGTATGGCCAACTTCGGCTCAAGCATCGCCATTTGGAAGATCTCGTTGCGCTTCTTCTCTCCACCGCTGAATCCTTCGTTTACTGAGCGAGAAGTCATTTGACGATCCATCTCCACGAGTTTCATCTTCTCCTTCATCACCGTCAAAAAATCCTTTGAATCCAACGGCTCCAAACCTTTCGACTTGCGCACTTCGTTCACCGCTGTCTTCAAGAAATTGGCGTTGCTCACACCAGGAATTTCCACTGGATACTGGAAGGCCAAAAACACCCCGGCACGCGCACGGTCTTCAGGCGACATCTCCAACAGGTCTTGTCCATCGAAATTTACGGCACCGCCGGTAACTTCATAGTCTTCGCGTCCGGCCAATACCGAAGCAAGCGTACTCTTGCCCGAACCATTGGGTCCCATGATGGCATGCACTTCGCCGGGATTGATTTGCAGATTCAAGCCACGGAGAATTTCTTTTTCTTCTACACTCGCTTGGAGGTTTTCGATGGATAGGAGTGGGGAGGTCATGATTGAATTTGATTAATGTCTTGGAACTTATTTCAATTGGTTACAAGTTACATGTTACAAGTGACAAGGCGGATTTTTAGTTGGTGAAATTCTTTGTGGTTTCTTTTGAATCGATTCTTTGGATGAAGGCACTAATGAGTTTTGTGATTTCTGTAATTTGTGTGGAGCAATCAGTGAAGCTTTTGTAGTCAAGGTAATTCAGGTCGGATGCAATGTAAAGTTGAGACCTTAACTCTCCGGCAGAACCTTTGGCTACTCTCAAAAAATATTTGAATTCGTTTTTGGTTCCTCTTTCAAATCCTTCAGCAATGTTCGACATGATTGATATGCTGGATCTTCTTATCTGGTCTTTTAGTGCAAAGTCTTTGGAAAAGGATGGATTAAGCGTTTCTAGGTAAATGATCTTGTTCAATTCTCGAGCTTTTTTCCAAGAGAGCATGTCTTCGAATCTTTTAATTAATGGCATAAGAAAAGGTTTAAATGGTTATAGAAAAGATTTAAATGGTTTGTCAATTAATTTTTTATTTTTCACCCGCCTGTGAAGAGGCAAGATTGTCACTTGTCACTGATAACTTATCACTAGCCGACGCTCCCCTCCAACGAAATCGCCAGCAATTTCTGAGCTTCTACGGCGAACTCCATGGGTAGTTGGTTGAACACTTCTTTGCAATAGCCGTTCACGATGAGACCAATGGCGTCTTCGGTGGCGATACCTCGCTGGTTGCAGTAGAAGATCTGGTCTTCGCCTACTTTGGAGGTAGTGGCTTCATGCTCCACTTTGGCGGTTTTGTTATGTACTTCGATGTATGGGAACGTGTGAGCACCACAACGGTCGCCGAGCAGTAAGCTGTCGCACTGACTGAAGTTACGGGCACCAACGGCATTTTTGTTGATCTTCACCAAGCCGCGGTAACTGTTATGGCTTTTACCACCGCTGATGCCTTTGGATATGATGGTGCTGCGGGTGTTTTTGCCGATGTGAATCATCTTGGTTCCTGTATCGGCCTGCTGCATGTTATTGGTAACGGCAACGGAATAAAATTCTCCAATGGAGTGGTCGCCTTTGAGAATCACACTCGGATATTTCCATGTAACGGCGGATCCGGTTTCCACTTGCGTCCAAGAAATCTTGGAGTTGTTTCCAAGGCAAATGCCGCGCTTGGTTACGAAATTGAAGATGCCGCCTTTGCCTTCCTTGTCTCCGGGATACCAGTTCTGCACGGTGGAGTATTTCACTTGTGCGTCTTTGTGAGAAACGATTTCGACGACGG
>JBMTLM010000221.1:0-4017 GCA_049431185.1 Bacteroidia bacterium
CCGGCAGGACAAAGCCTTGGTGGATGTGGTGAGCGCTACTATCCTTTTGCAATCATGGATTACTGCGCAAGAGTTACAGCAAAGAGACTGAGATCACGCTAATCCATCGCCTTCATCAACACGATGTAGGTGGGCAAGTGATCGGAGTAACCACGCATGTAAATATCGAAGTCATAGGTGCGCAAAGGGTATCCTTTATACCGTCCCGATTTTTGAAAAAGGTAGGGTCTGCTGAATATGACTGCTTTGTGGAAGAAATATCCTTCCTGTTTCTCATCCAAAAAGGGCTGCGAGATGATGATTTGGTCAAAGAGGTTCCACGCATCATTGTAGGCAAGCGTTCCGATGCCTTGGCTGTAATAATCATTCCATGGGTTAAAAAGATAACCGGGTTTCAAGTTAACCCGATCAAAGGAGGCCTTAAGGACATCTGTCACACTAACGTTTACCGGATCATCATTCAAATCGCCCATGACCACGATTTTGGCATTTGGCATGGCCGTGGTGATGCTGTCGATATGGTTTCGCGCCACGGCTGCTGCGAGTGCGCGTGAGGGTGCTGAAGCCTCTTCTCCGCCACGGCGGCTTGGCCAGTGGTTCACAAAAATGTGCATCGGCTCTCCATTGTACAATCCATAAACCCATAAGACATCACGGGTGGCATAAGGGGTTCCGTCTGGGTTTTTTAGAGGCACATTCAGTGACGCGCTTTTCAATTCTCGGAAATATTTCGGATTATAAAACATCGCCACATCCACTCCTCGACGATCTGGAGAGTTGTAATGTACAATCTGGTAATTCCTGGATTTAAGTTCGGGTTGGGCGGCCAAGTCTTCAAGTACTTTTCGGTTTTCTATTTCAGCCACTCCGAGTATGGAAAGTCCGTCAGGCGATTCTTCGGTGCCGATTTGAGATACAACGGTGGCGAGATTGTGCAGCTTATCCTTATAAACCTCCTCGGTATAACGTTTGGTGCCGTTGGGCAAGAACTCCTCATCACTTTTTTCAGGGTCATCCACGGTGTCGTACAGGTTTTCAAGATTATAAAAACCAATACAGGAGACACGATACTTTTTGGATTGGTCTTGTCCTATGGAAAGCCACGGCAGCAGCATGACCAACAGGAATGCGATGGCAGTGGTGGGGCGTTTGGATATAAACATTTAGGCGGTGGAATTTGATCCGGTAAAGTTACGAAACCGCCATCTGCTGAAAGGGATTGTAAGTATTATGTAAATGATTGGTTATCAGTAGCCACACGTGACTCTTAATTGGTTACTTTTGAACTCCCATTGCTTATCAACACTATAAAACATCATATGCTTAAAATTACACGGCTTCTGGTTTTCCTGTTGGCACTGCTCATCAGTCCTGCGGTTTTTGCCCAGCACAGTGTCACTACCATCAAGGGTACGGTGACCGATGATTTGAACAACTTCGTTGAAAACGCCAAAATCACTTTAAAGGGTACGAATTATGCCGGCACCACAGGATTGGGAGGTGCTTTCGAAATCAAGGATGTACCTAATGGCGATTATGAATTGGAGGTGGCTGCTGACGATCACGCTGCCTACAGCAAGAAAGTTTCCCTAAAAGGCCAAACTTTGGATTTGGGATTCATGGTTATGGAGAATACCAGTGCCTTGAATGACGATAATCGTGACAATATCCCTGTTGCTTCCATTTCTGACGCTGAAATTCGTGAATCGTCCACTCAAAACGTGAGCGGCGTGTTAAGCGCCTCGCGGGATGCATTCATCAATGCCACTTCCAACACCTTTAGTTCTGCACGCTTCAGGGTGCGCGGTTACGATAATGAGAATTTCATCACTTATATGAACGGCGTGCCGATGACGGACCTGTTCAATGGTAACTCCATGTTTTATTTGTGGGGCGGGTTAAATGATGTGACCCGTAACCGCGAAACGGTGAATAACCTTTGGCCATCCACCTTTTCATTTGGTGGTCTAGGAGGAAGCACCCAATTGGATACGCGAGCCAGCAAGCAGCGCAAGCAGCTGGCCGTTTCCTATGCGTTGTCAAATCGCGCATACGATAACCGTGTAATGGCCACCTATGGAACTGGATTACTCAAAGGGGGATGGGCTTTTTCGGGAAGTTTATCGCGTCGTTGGTCTGATGAGGGCTACATAGCCGGTACCTATTACGATGGCTGGGGCTATTTCTTCTCGGCTGAGAAACTCATCGGATTGAATCAATCCTTAAGCCTGACGGCTTTCGGGGCACCCACTGAGCGCGGAAAAAGCTCTCCTGCCGTTCAGGAAGTTTATGATTTGGTGGGATCCAACTATTACAATCCAACATGGGGATGGCAAGAGGGCAAAAAGCGTAATGCCAATCTGAACATCAGTCATCAGCCCGTCATCATTCTGTCTCACGATTGGAAGATTAGTTCACAGACTTCATTGAAAACAGGTGTTGGTTATACTTTCGGGGAAAATATCAATACGGCATTGGATTGGTATAACGCTCCGGATCCCCGTCCCGATTATTACCGAAATCTACCTAGCTACTATTCCGACTTCCCCGATGTGAAGGATCAAATTGCGGCATTGCTGAAAAACAATCCCGATATGTTGCAAATCCAATGGGAAGACCTGTACAATGCCAACTACCTCAACATTGAAACGGTCAAGGATGTTACGGGTGTTCCCGGTAACATGATCACAGGCCGCCGTTCACGCTATATCATTGAGGAGCGGGTGGCAGATGGTAAAAAGCTGCACATCAATTCTACCTACAATACTTCGTTCAGTGATAATTTTCAATTCAGTGCCGGAGCTGGCATCATGGATCAGCGTACGAACTATTTCAAGCGTGTGAATGATTTGCTTGGCGGTGACTTCTACCTGGATGTGAACCAGTATGCGGAACAGGATTTCGCCGATAGTTTGAACTTCATTCAAAATGATGTAAACCGTCCGAACCGTGTGCTGCGGGTAGGCGACCGTTTTGGTTACGATTATGATGCCACCATTTTCAAGACAAATTTCTGGTCCCAGGGCCAGTGGAAGTTTGATCGAGTGGATGTATTTGCCGCAGCCGAGATATCAACCACATCCTACTACCGTACGGGTAACGTTAAAAACGGTTTGTTCCAGGACAACTCCTTTGGAGATTCTGAAAAGCAATCTTTCAAAAACTACTCCGTGAAGGTAGGGGCTACCTACAAGATCAATGGGCGCAACTATTTATTTGCCAACGCTTCCTCTGCCACTCGAGCGCCCTTCTTTGAAAACGCGTTTGTTTCGGCCCGTACACGAAACCAGCTCGCTCCAAATCTCATCAATGAGAAGATCGCTTCTTTTGAAGGTGGATACTTGTTGCGTGCTCCTCGAACCAAAGGCCGCTTGGTGGGGTATTTCACCCAGTTCAGCGACCAAACCAACACGGTTAGCTTCTACCACAGTGATTACCGAAATTTCGTGAACTACACATTGACCAATGTAGATAAGCGACACGTAGGAGTTGAGTTCGCCATCGACCAAAACCTTGGAAATGGTTTGTCGGCTAACGCTGTGGCGGCCATCGGACAATATTTCTACACCGACCGTCCCATGGCAACGATTACCATCGATAACACCTCGGAAACCTTGGTGGACGGTGAAACCGTTTATGCAAAGAATTTCTTCGTAGGTGGCACTCCTCAGAGTGCTTACACGGTAGGGTTGAATTACCGCGCCAAGAAATTCTGGTTTGTGAATTTGAACTTCAATTATTTCGACAACATCTATCTTGATTTCAACCCGGCTCGTCGCACGGAAGCCGCGGTGGATCTCGTTCCCGAGGGCTCCGACCAATGGAACAGGATTCTGCAGCAGGAAAAGGCCGATGGACAATTTACCGTTGATTTCTTTGGAGGTAAATCATGGAAGTTGAACGACAGATTCAAGTCGCTGAAGCGAAACACCTTCTTGGTGCTGAACGTGGGCGTGAGCAACCTGACCAACAACAAAAAGTTGATTACCGGCGGTTTCGAGCAATTGCGCTTTGATT
>JBMTLM010000222.1:0-4005 GCA_049431185.1 Bacteroidia bacterium
AAAAGATATATGTAAATTATTCTTAACTAGATTTTTTGAAAAATTTGGGAGGAAAACTTGTGAACATTTTTATAAAATCTAACTTACCAAGCTTTAGGCTTGTAAACACACTATCATATTTATTTAAAGAACTAGGAAGTTTTTCGTTTATAAATTAATTTCATTCAGTTTTAAATAAAATCATATTATGGTTTACTGAAAATAATATCAATCATCATATCATTGCCACCGAATGCGGCTTGTTAGTCGCCCGTTTATGAAAATTATCCCATGTCTGAGCAACCTCCAAAATCAAAATTCAAGGTACTCGAACCGGTCGAACGGCTGATCCCTGATGGCCTGATCTATAAGAAATGGCAAGGTAGAATTTATCCACCTTTCATTGATCCGAAATGGGTGGAGTGGCTTATGAATTCTTGGGACACTGAAGCCAATGATGTAGTCATATGCACCCATCAGAAAGTGGGCACCCACCTTACCAAAAAGTTCGTGGTGGAAATATTGCGGAAACTGATCGATTATCCTTCTGATAACCCCATGTCAACCGGAGATATCGGTCACAGCACTGTGCCATGGCCAGAGGTGATGGTTTCACAGCATGGTGTGGAAGATTTTGAGGCTTTTAGAAATAAAACCGTGGGTTTGCCTCGAGTATGGTACACGCATTGCGAAGATGATGATCTGCCTATTCGAAACATCCACCCCGAAACCAGGTTCATCATGGTGTTCCGAGACCCTCGTGGTGCAGCCGTTTCCCAATACTTTTTTTATAAATCGCACCCCTTGCTGCAGATGCCACAGGATATCACCATTGATGAATTTGTGAAGATGTTTTTGGATGGCAACCTCTATTTTGGCGATTATCACAAGCACGTGCTCAAATGGTCGCAACGTTGCAACGGACGCATCTCCGCCAATCGTTTGCTGATGCTCCGATACGAGGATTTGGTTGAAAGGAAATATTTGGTGACAAAACTGCTCAGCGAGTTTCTCGTGCCTGATAAAAAGCTTACACCTGATCAGATGGGTATGATTGTTTCTTCTACCGAATTTGATACCATGAAGAAAGGTATCATTGAAAATCCTGGCAGTTTTCATTTCAATCCAAATACCTTTTTCCGCTCAGGGACCATCAACGATTGGGAAACCAAACTTTCCCCGGAATCCATTGAGGCCATCAATGCAAAATCGATGGAGATTTGGGGCGACGACCGCAACGTAGTGATACCCGTACAGTAGTAAAATGAGCAAACAGTTTCTTCAAGACATCAAGCACATCCTTTTGCGTGACCTTGCCGTGATAGCAGACGAGGTTCGCCAGACGGATGAACAGTTCCTATGGAAAAGCCTTCCAGGCATTATCAATCCGGTAGGAACAATTGCGCTGCACCTATGTGGAAACATCCGACACTTCATTGGTGCCCAGTTGGGCCATACAGGATATGTGCGCAACCGCGATGCCGAATTCTCCAATCATCAGTTAACCAAACAGCAGTTGCTCGATGAGATTTCCGCAACGATTCAAGAAACCGATACCGTTTTAAGCAGCTTGGATGAAAGTTTGCTGGAATCTGAAATGCCCGATCCGCCACCGCATCACAAGGGTAGGAGTGTGGCCTTTTTCCTGATGCAACTCAGTTGCCACTTATCCCGACACACTGGCCAGATGAATTACCTGCGAAGGATGTTGGAAAGTAGTAGGTAGCAACCAATTCAAAAAGGGAACACTGATTAATCGGATTTGGCTGATTTACGCGGATCTGTTTTTCTTCGATTCTTAAATCCGTGTTGATCCGTTCAATCCGCTCTATTCGTGTTCTAATTCTTTGCGTCTATTGTCACCGGTCACTGGTCACCAGTCACCAGTCACTGGTCACCGGTCACCAATTCGCATCAAATCCCGAATCGCCACCGATGCCGTAACCGCACCAAACGTAGCGGGCATATAGGAAATAGTGCCGTATGCCGATTTTTTGAAGTTGGTGCCATCCGTTAGCATCAAGCTTTCGCGGATGGGTTCTTCGGGACTAAATACGGCTTTGATCCCTTTTTTGATTCCCAGTTTGCGCAAGCCTTTTCGGATTTGCTGTGCGAACGGACAATTGTATGTTTTAGAAATATCCACCACACGCAGTTGCGTAGGGTCTACTTTGGCACCAGCGCCCATGCTGCTTACCAAGGGAATGCCGCTTTGGTACGCAGAATGAATGAAGGTGAGTTTCGGAGTGATGCTGTCGATGGCGTCGATGATGTAATCGGGTTTATGCTCCAGTTGTTCCTTCACCATTTCAGGATTCACGAACGACTGCACCACATTCAATTTGATTTCAGGGTTGATGGCTTTCAGTCGCTCCGCCATGATTTGCACTTTGGGTTGTCCGTGCGTGGTAGCCAGGGCAGGCAGTTGACGGTTGCGGTTGGATGGATCTACCACATCGCCATCGATGATGGTCATTTGCCCGATGCCGCTGCGTGCGATGAATTCTGCTGCAAAAGAGCCAACACCGCCCATACCCACTACCATCACATGCTTCGTAGTGAGTTGAACCAAGGAATCCTCTCCAATCAACAATTTGGTTCTCGATAACCAACCTAGATCATTCATTTGCTGTTATTGATTTGCCGAATACCTCGATGGCATTGGCTTCGATTTGAGTTTGTAGTTTCTTGATGGATACATCCAAGATGCTGCTCGCCTGCTCATAAATAGCTGCAATTGGAATATCGGATGCATCCGTCTCCAAAAATAATCTATCCAAAGGAACAGTTGTAAAAACTTGTGCCGTGTTTTCATGGTACAGGTGTTTGCCAAATGACAGGTAGTAGCCATGGTTCAGTATCTCTGATGCGATTTCCTTGTTTTTATTGAAGCCATGGAACACAACGGGAACCATTTTTCTTTGTTTTTTGAGCATGCCAAGCACCTCTGGATAAGCTTTCACACAATGTATGATCAAAGGCTTTTGAACCTGCTCGGCGAGTTCAATCTGCATACGGAAACAATTTTCCTGTAATGCCCAATCGGTTTGGCAAACCTTATCGAGACCACATTCGCCAATGGCTACAACATTTGATTTTGATGAAGCCTGTTTCAGTTCTTCAAAATCTTGCAGTAAGGTTTGCTCATTCAAGTACCAAGGATGCAAGCCAATCGAGAAGAAACCTTTATCAGCTATGTTGTTAAAGCCAGAGGTTAGATTGGTAATGGTACCATGGGCTGACTCGTTTGTGCTCGAATGATGGTGTATGTCGAAGAGATTCAAAGTTTTTTGCTGAGGGCTCAAATGATCACTTTCCAATACAAAACTTACTGAAAATCGATCCCAATAGGTCGTCTGTTGTGATAGCCCCGGAGATCTCACCAAGATGCATGAGTGCAGTGCGGATGTCGATGGCGACAAGGTCAGTGGCTAGGTTGGTGGTAAGTCCCATTCGCGCGTTTTGCAAAGCAGAAAATGTTTTGTCGATCGACTCCTTGTGGCGGATGTTGGTGAGGATGGTATGGTTCTGCGCGGTCAGGTTCTCCAAAGTAAAAGATGCGATACACTCCATCAATTGGCTGATGCCCGTGTGGTTCTTTGCAGATATGAAAATAACATCGGGAATCTTTTCGTATTCGCCCTGCATGAAATCGATGTTGTAGCGATCCGACTTGTTGGCAACCGGTATCAGTAGGTATTTGGTATTCGCTTTCGTTTTTTTGATTTCACTTAATATGTCCGACAGCTCATCGGGAGCAGTTTCGGAAGGATCAAAAAGGTAGATGATCACCGATGCCTCCCGGATTTTATCATAACTGCGGCCTACACCAATACGTTCTATCTCATCTGTTGCCTGTCGGATGCCCGCAGTGTCAATTAAACGGTATTTGATGCCATTCAATACGATTTCCTCTTCAATGGTATCACGCGTGGTGCCCGCGATATCACTCACTATGGCACGGTCTTCGTTTAATATCAAATTGAGCAGCGTCGACTTGCCCGTATTGGGCTTCCCCGTAAGGGC
>JBMTLM010000223.1:0-3996 GCA_049431185.1 Bacteroidia bacterium
GCCTTCTCAGCCGGGCTACCCGGCTCGACGCGCGCCACCAAGGCACCCTGGGCAATGGCGCCCGTGGCAACTCCTGCAATCAAATCGGGACTGCCGAATTTCTCATCAATCATCTTCACTAACTCTTGCCGAATGTAGGTCCTGATCCGTGGATGACTCAATGCTATTCGATTATCACAATAAATCGGTGAATTCCAACCTGAAGCCCATTTAAAAGGAGCAGCAGGCGAAAGTTTGACTGCTTTAATCTGAAGAAGGAAATCAGCTATATTTGATGCGGTGGTACCAATACCCATGATACAAAATTACAAAGTTTTTCTGAGTGAAACAGAGGTTGTCTTCAAGTTCAAAGACCTATCTGATGCTTCCGAGGATATCGAACTCTCTCCTAGTGATATTAGGAATGTGCTCGAACGAAGCCTTCCTCCTTCAAAAATCGTAATCACCTCGAGCAACCCCTCAAAATCATTTGAAAAATTCTGTTCCCTTTTCATAAGCATTGAAGCAGCAGGTGGAATCGTGAGGAATGCTGCAAACGGCCAATTCCTTTTGATTTATAGAAATGGTGTTTGGGACCTCCCAAAAGGAAAAATAGACACAGGAGAAACACCTGAAGTAACGGCTTTAAGGGAAGTGGAAGAGGAATGCGGAATTGATGGATTGACCATCAGCAAAAGTGTAGGTAAAACATTTCATGGATATATTTTCAAGGGACAGCCTACCTTGAAAACCACCTATTGGTATTTAATGAATTATAATGGAGTGAAGCAACCACACGGACAAAAGGAAGAGGGTATCACCGAAGTTCGATGGGTTGATGAGGCAGCAGTTGAGCTACTGCTTGAAAAAAGTTTTGGCTCAATTCGAGCGCTATGGAAAAACTTTACAAGGTCCGACCCGGATACTCCTTGAGTGCTTTCTCCAAGCAAGTCATGGCCTTCTCCAAAGAATCAACATTTAATACATAAGCCAATCGCACTTCGTTCTTACCCTTGCCAGCCGTAGTGTAAAAACCGGTGGCCGGGGCCAACATGACCGTTTGGTTTTCGTACGAAAAAGACTCCAAAAGCCATTGACAGAAAGCGTCCGCATCATCGATGGGAAGCCGGGCGATTACATAAAATGCTCCGCTTGGCTTGGGACAAAACACTCCTGACATGCGATTCAGGGCATCCACCAGGAAATCCCTTCTGGCGACATATTCGTTTTTCACTGACTCGAAATAATCATCCGGCGTATCAATTGCAGCCTCAGCCGCAATCTGGCCGTAGGTAGGAGGGCTCAATCTTGCCTGTGCGAATTTCAATGCAGCAGACATCACTTCCTTGTTTTTTGAAACCAAGGCGCCAATGCGGATTCCGCAAGCACTGTACCTTTTAGATACACTATCCACCATGACGGCGTGGTTTTCCAAGCCGGGCAATGACATCACGGAGATATATTGATTGCCATCATAACAAAACTCACGATAAACCTCATCGGCAAACAAGAACAAGTCGTGCTTTAAACAAATTTCCCTCAAGGCCTCGAGCTCTTCACGCGTATACAGATAACCGGTAGGATTGCCTGGATTACAAATCATGATGGCCTTGGTAGAGGCATTGATTCGCTTTTCAAACTCGGCTATGGATGGCAATGCGAATCCATTTTCAATGGATGACTCCACCGGACAGATCTTGATGCCAGCCTGGGTTCCAAAACCAATATAATTGGCATAAAAAGGCTCGGGGATGATTACTTCATCACCTTCATTCAAGCAAGCCATCATCGCAATTTCAATGGCTTCAGAGCCACCGGTTGTCACCATGATATCCGAATAGTCTAGGAGAATACCGAACTTTTCATAGTAACCCACCAATTTTCGGCGATAAGATTCATTACCGGCCGAGTGGCTGTATTCTATGACTTTGAGATCAGCATTCCTGACAGCCTCCAACATCCCTTTGGGGGTTTCAATATCCGGTTGACCGATATTCAAATGATATACCTTTCTGCCAGCCTTTTTGGCTTGCTCAGCATAAGGAATCAGCTTCCTGATTGGCGAAGCGGGCATTTGTGCGCCCTTTACGGATATTGTTGGCATAGCGATAAAAAAACACCCCCATGAAACCATGGGGGTGCAAATCTAATGTTTTAATCGTTGTCGTCAGTTTTTGGGGGTTTCCATAGGACGGGCCTCCGGTATATTTTTGGGAGGAGCTGGCTCGATAGTACCCTTGACTTTGAGGACGATAGGGCTATCGGGTGTGTTGGTAATCAATGTAACCGTTTTTTCCTGCTTTCCCATTTTTCCTGCAGAATCGAAGGTCACCTTGATGGTTCCCTTCTCCCCTTTTTTAAGGGGTTGCGTGGGATATTCAGGTACCGTGCACCCACAGGAACCTTTAGCCTGGGAAATCAATAGCGGATCAGAACCAGTGCTTGAGAAACTGAATTCCAAATGTGCCTTATCTCCCTGCTGTACAGTGCCAAAATCCAATTCCAACTCCTTGAATTTGATGGCAGCAGCAGACTTGGAATCCTGTGCATTGACCGAGATTACGGAAAGCAACAAACCTAAACTGACGAACAGAGTTTTCACAAAACTTAATTTTAAACGCTAATTTACTTTTCGACCGGTGCAGCCGTATTTTCCTTCTTCAGGGGAGTCTGGTCTGCATTTTGCTCAGGTTGTGTAACCGTACCCTTAATGGTAATAACCTTGTCAGGCGTGCTCGAGTTGGAGCTAATGGTCACGGTTTTGGTAAATGGTCCTGGACGCTTGGTGTCGTAGGTAACTTTGATGGAACCTGACTGACCTTTATTGATAGCTTCCTTGGGCCAAGTAGGAACTGTACATCCACAAGAGCCACGGGCATTGGTGATGATTAAAGGCTTTTTTCCGGTATTGGAAAACTTAAACTCATAATTCCCGTCGCCACCATACTCGATGGTGCCGAAATCATGCACGTCTTTTTCAAACACGATCTCAGGTGCATCTGGATCGGCTTTTTGTTGATCAGCTTGTGCAAACGCGCCAAAAGTCGCTGTGAGCACCATGAACATGGAGCAGATAATCTTTTTCATTTGTTGTTTTTTGTGATGTAATTGAATTGTTCGGTAAAGTTAAATTGAATCAACGGAGTTTGCAAGGTCCGTTCACATAACGTGCCAAAAGTATCTTGGAAAGAATGAATTTTGAATGAACCCATTGCGCCTGGCAATAAAATCAGGTTGCAAAAATCTGTTTTTCAATGCCTTGATTAACACTTGCGGTTGGGTGTGAGCTTTTTAGGAGTGCTATAAAATTAGGATATTTACAGTGTTCAAATCCGCAATAGAACTTTTCCCAATATTATGGAGATTCCCAAAAACTACGATCCAATATCCTCGGAAGACAAATGGTACCGCTACTGGATGGATAACGGCTTTTTCCGATCCGTTCCCGACCATCGTGAGCCCTACACCATTGTGATTCCACCACCCAACGTGACCGGTGTGTTGCACATGGGCCATATGCTCAACAATACCATCCAGGATGTTTTGATCCGACGTGCCCGTATGATGGGCAAAAACGCCTGTTGGGTTCCCGGAACCGATCATGCCTCCATAGCCACAGAAGCCAAGGTGGTAGCTATGCTGAAAGAGCAAGGCATTGAAAAGAAAGATCTCACCCGTGAAGCGTTTTTGAAACACGCATGGGATTGGAAAGAAAAGTATGGCGGTATCATCCTCGAGCAACTTAAAAAACTTGGCGCTTCTTGCGATTGGGACAGAACCCGATTCACCATGGAAGATGACCTTTCCGAGGCGGTCATCGACGTTTTCATCGACCTATACCAAAAGGGGCAGATTTACAGAGGCACGCGCATGGTGAATTGGGATCCTGCAGGAATGACTGCGGTTTCCGACGAGGAAGTCATACACAAGGAGGTGGATTCATCCCTATATCATGTGAGATATCAAATTGATGGAACGGATGAATGGATCACCATTGCCACCACGCGTCCAGAAACC
>JBMTLM010000224.1:0-3929 GCA_049431185.1 Bacteroidia bacterium
GTCGCTGTCCACCTCAATATCATATACAATCTTGCCCTCTGTCATGCCATAATAAGCACTTCGCTCGCAACCCATCAGGAGCAATAAGCCGGAAAAAAAGACAAGGACATTTAGAGAAAGGCGCTTCATCACATGAAAGTTTAAGGTTCTTTACAAATATAAGGGTTTCATGCCCTCATATTGAACTGATTCCAAATATCCACCAAAACCGTACCAGGGATTTCATGGGTGCCCTCAAAAACGGTACGAACAACCTCATAACCTTTGTTTTCCAATGCAATACAACGTTCTTCAAACATTGGCAATGGAATAAATGGGTCTTGATTTCCCACCACGCATTGAATTGGAGGAAGGCCGATGATCGGCGACTCGATGTCAGGGGCAAAATCGCCACCCCAAAGGGCCAGTCCATTGAATCGGCGAGTGTTTCCCGACATCCATCGGCTGGCCGTGGCGGTTCCTTGTGAAAATCCCAGTACATAAACACGCCGGTCCGCAGACCCCACCATAGCATCATAGAGCTTATCCAAAAAGTACCGTTGATCAGCGATTTCTGAAAGCCGATCTTCCCGTGTCATCCAAGAGGCGATAACATCCCCATCAAATCCCCGTCGATAAAACCGGGAGAGGCCTTCCGGTGCCACAATTTTCAAGTCGGACGAAGCTATTGGATCAAAGTTCTTAATGAATTGTCCGGCATGCATCCCGTATCCATGCAACACAAACAACAGATCATGTGCTGGACTTCCCCCGCCCGAAGTGAAAAAGCGGGCGGTACGCTGGACAAGGATATTGTGAGAAATGACTTCCATTGATGCCAAATTAATCAATACGTTGATGTTAATTATCTTTACAAGATTAAAATGAAAGCTATGAAATCCATTAAGTTTATTTGTCTTGCCATCATCCTCGGATTTTGGGTCCCTTCCGCACCCATATATGCTCAAAAATCCAACCTTACGCTTGAAGACATCTGGGGAAGTAGGAAGTTCGTAGCGTTTGGGCTAATGGATGTAAGATCCATGAATGATGGCCTTCACTACTCAGAGTTGACCGGCAGTGGTGATGCCCAATGCATCGTGAAAATGTCCTTTGCCACGGGCAATGTAGTGGACACCTTGTTCCGGATTTCCTCCGTTGAACTCTCCGAAGCCGTGGAGGAATACGCCTTCAGCAAGGACGAAAACCTGATCATTTTGGCTACTGAAACGGAATCCATCTATCGCCATTCCACCAAGTCGAACCACCATGTTTACAATCGAAAAACAGGTAAGCTGGTGGCTGTATCCGAAAAAGGCAAACAACAATATGCCACCGTGGATGCCACCGGTCAATTCGTGGCCTTTGTGCGCGACAATAATCTTTACCTGAAAAATCTAACCAATGGAATGGAATCGGCCGTCACCACCGATGGCAGCCGCAACAGCATCATCAACGGTGCTACCGATTGGGTATATGAAGAGGAGTTTTCCTTCGATCAAGGGTATCAATGGTCGCCCGACGGCCGTTATATCGCCTATTACCGATTCGACGAGAGCGAAGTAAGGCAATTCAACCTCACCTACTACACCGCCTCCAGCTATCCTAAGGAGGAACTGTACAAATACCCAAAAGCAGGTGAGGCCAACTCAAAGGTTGAAATTCACATCTATGACTTGGTCACCGGTAAGAAAATAAAAGCAGACGTAAACAAGGAAGCGGACCAGTACATCCCAAGAATCAAATGGACGAGCAACCCCGGCAAACTCTGTGTGATGCGTATGAACAGATTGCAGAATCTGCTAGAGCTGTATTCAGTGGATGCTACGAGCGGTGCTGCAAGCATCTTCTTCAAGGAGGAAAACAAGGCTTACATCGAGGTTACAGATAACCTGACGTTCCTTGATAAAAACGCAGGATTCATCTGGTCCTCTACCATGGATGGCTTTCATCATTTGTACCATTACGACATGAAAGGCAAAATGGTCAAGCAAATCACCAAAGGAAACTGGGATGTGACCGACTTTTACGGGTATGATGCCGTCACAGGAAGCACTTATTTTCAGGCAGCCATGAAAAGCCCGATGGAAAAAGGAGTTTACAAGGCGGATAAATCCGGCAAGATCTTACCCGTGAGCAAGGAACAAGGCTCCAGTTCCGCTCTTTTCAGTGCTGGCTACAAGTATCGGTTCATCACCTCCTCAACGGCGAACAGTGTACCCGTGGTTAAACTGTTCGATGCCAACAGCAGGTTAATCAGGGCAGAAAAAGAGAACAAGGAAGTTACCGAGACATTGGCCAAAACCAAAATGTCGCCCATTGAATTCTTCAAATTTACCACCAGTGAAAACATCACGTTGAACGGCTGGATGATCAAGCCACCCGATTTCAATCCGAACCAACGCTATCCGGTGATCCAATACATGTATGGTGGACCCAACAGCCAAACAGTGAAGGATGAGTGGCTAGGGTTAAACGGTATGTGGTTCCAATTATTGGCGCAAAAAGGATACATCGTCGTATCCGTCGACAATAGAGGTACAGGTGCGCGTGGGGAAGCTTTCAATAAGTGTATTTACAAGCAACTGGGCAAACTCGAAACCATCGACCAAATGGAAGTTGCCAAATGGCTCGGCAAACAATCCTATGTAGATGCAACGCGCATAGGCGCCTGGGGTTGGAGCTATGGAGGTTATATGACATCCTTGCTCATCACCAAAGGAGCAGATCTATTCAAAACCTGCATCGCTGTGGCGCCCGTCACCAATTGGAAGTACTACGACAGCATTTACACGGAACGATATCTGCAAACACCTCAACTGAACAAGGAAGGATACGAAGACAACTCACCTGTAAACTTTACTGACAAATTGAAAGGCAATTACTTGATCATCCATGGAACCACCGACGATAACGTACACATGCAAAATGCCATGGAAATGGTGGATGCGTTGGTAAAAAACAAAAAGCAATTCGATTCGTTTTTTTACCCCAACAAAGCACATGGTATCAGTGGCGTACGCTTACATCTGTACAAGATGATGACCGACTATTTTGTAGAAAACCTTTAATCATACTCAAGACCATAAACCTGATGACAAATTGGTTGCATGTGAAAGATGAAACAGACCTTTTAGAGAAGGCCCACTCAACAGAATCGGTGATTCTTTTCAAACACTCCGAGCGTTGCAGTGTCAGCCGCATGGCGAAGCGGACATTTGAAGATGGATATGAGGGCAACCTGCCTGTTTACTTGATTCCTGTGATTGAGCAACGATCTGTTAGCAACAAAATTGCTGAAATCACCGGTGTCGTCCACCAGTCACCGCAGTTATTAGTCATGAAAAACGGCCAATGCGTGTACCATGCCTCACATGATCACATCAGTGCGATAGACATCAAAGAGATATTGTAGTTCAGGTAGAACCATCTTACATTCCAATGGGATTTAGATTTCACAGGCGCATCAATCTAGGAAATGGAGCCGGCATCAACGTTAGCAAATCCGGTGTGTCCACCAGTGTTCGCACCCAATACGGCACCATCGGCACCAAAGGGTTTTCCATCCGAACAGGCATTCCTGGTCTAACGTGGAGAAGCGGATTTGGCGGCAAAAACGGAGGATCAGTCATGTTGCTCTTGTTGTTGATCCTGGGCGCCTTTATTATCGCCTACAACCTCATTCGGTTTGCCTTCTTTGTAATTGGTTGGATTTGGTCAAGCATCTTTACCGAACAGGGCGTTAATTATAAATTCCTTTTCGGTTTTTTATTTGTAATGGCTGGAGCCGTGGCCGGCCTTTACTACTACACGCCTCCAACCACATCAGCCCCTACACCTCCATCACCGGTTGTGATGGCGCCGCCAGTAATGCCCGATTCCATTGAAGTAACGCCCAAAACGGAGAAACCCAAACGTAAAAAGCGAGAACGATCCAAAAAAGCTGTCGA
>JBMTLM010000225.1:0-3970 GCA_049431185.1 Bacteroidia bacterium
GTAAAGGGTAATTTTTGTCATTGTTTGTTGGGTTAGTGGGTTAGTAAAAAACAAATAAAAAAACTTTACGTCTAAAAACAAAGCCCGAAGATGAATCTTCGGGCTCTAGGAATACAAATCCTGATATGTTATTTGATGACGTTAATTTTCAAAGACTTGAAACCTCCGTCATAGTCCATGGTGATTTGGTACAAGCCGGCTGACAAATCCTTCACCGACAATTGAATCACATGTTTACCAGCAGCTAACAGTTCACGTCTTTCAGAAACGAGTTTACCTGAGGCATCGAAAAGCCGTAATTGTACCTTTTCATCCCTAACCATTCCAATTTGCACTTGTACGGTTTCGGAGGCAGGGTTAGGAAAGGAGGTAAAAGTGGCTACTGCAGAAGGCTCTTGGATCCCGGTAGATACCTCATCCCACAGAATCAAATCATCCAATCCGGCTTCAATCAAGGAGCCTGCATTGGCATCTTCGGCAATGAATCGAAGGGATACCGTAGCGGTTGGAGTAATATAGTCCAGCACACGGAACGCAAAGCGCCTCCAACTGTGATCGGAAACATCGGTGTTTTCGACATCGACAAAATTGACACCATCATTGGTAATGGCCACTTGCCAAAAGTCGGTTCCAGGAGTAGCTCCCTGATCGTTCGTATACCATCGATAGTAGGAGAATGCAGGATTGGAATAGTTACTCAAGTCAAAGACGGGCGAAAGCAACGTAGTTTTACCGCCATCCACATCGTTTTCACCTGCACCGGCAGTTGGGCCACTGGCGTTGCCGGTAATGGCACAAAACTGCCCTCCTACCGTGTTCTGATCGCCAGGCTGCACTACGGAGGTGCCTACATAGGAAGGAATCGGAACATCAACGATCCACTCGCCAGTGGTGGCATCGTCACCGGGAAGACCTAAAACCCAGCTACCGGCAAAAGCATCAAAGTCCTCTGTCAACAATTGGTCAAAACCTACCATGACATAGTAAGGAATGTTGGGATTAGCGGCATCCGCTCCGGCGGGCATGATGTTGGTTAGGGTGCCACAATTGTCTTCTAAGCCGAGGTAGTATTCGATAATGGTGCCCTTGGGTTGAGCAGGAATGGATCCCAGGTAATTCGAACCGGTGGTGTTATTCAACACAAAAGGGGTAAATGCTCCCGTATTTCCAATCCGATAAAAACCGCGTACAATGGTTCCCGCCCCAAGTCCTTGTACAGTGGCATCGATATCTACTGGATCATTCTCTACTGCCTGTAAAACTTGTGTATGATTCAAATTGACCGCTGCACCCAAACTGATTCCATGTATCGCAAAACCAGAAGTGATATCACAAAAATTGGGCGTGCCATTCGTTAGATCTCCATCATTGTCGTCGAGCGTAAGGACCTCGTATAATATGTCTTGGTACAATTGTCCTTCCGTTCCGTCGGGACCCGTAATGCCTGCATAGAAGCTTTCAGCAAACAAATCCATCATCTGCTGCAGGTTTCCGAGATTCAAGTAAGTATCCCAAAAACAACCGGCAATGATTTCCCCATCTGCATGCACCTGACCAACCAAATCCTGAGGGTATACTTTCTTGTTGATGTCGTACCGTCTAACAAATCCCGTGGGATTGCTCGTGTAAAAACCAATGCCTAAAATGGGGGAATCGGTAATACCTAAAGCCCAAATGTCGGCATAACCCTCGCCCATTGCTCCATTGTCAAAACTGAACCCAATGGATTGATAAAACTTGTCATTGATCCCATGACCATATTCGTGGTAACAGACATCCGCCACCAACGAGGTCGCGTTGCAACCACCACCGGCCGCATAAAAATTGATCGAAGATCCGTCATAGAACGCGTTGCAGGATCCGGCTAGATCCACATTTGCAGGCAGCGGATTATCCATGGCGGTGAAAGATGGATAAAATGATTTCATGAAATCATGCACCGTATTAACTGCATGAAAAGTGGTGCGTTGCTTGATGTCGGTGTCATTGTCGGCTGAATCTCTATTTGCTCCAGGAACCAGGGAAACCGTCCAAGTTGGCGTGACATTGTTCGTTCTGACATTCACCCATCGGCCCTGCAAAGACATGCTTGCATTAACAGGTGCCGTATTGGATAGTCCTAAATACCCTAACGAGTCGGTGTAATAGGTGGTACCGCCCACAACGACACGCATGTTGCGCAGCGGCTCTACGGTGGAAGGGTTATAGGGATGGGTCGTATATAGCGTACCAGTCACATTGACATCCGTGTTGGCAACATGCACAATCTTATTGTTGCGGTATAGGATTTCGCCATTGTTGGCATCAACCAAGGTGTAATAGCGACCGGGAATCCCTTCGGCGTCCAGGTTTTCCACGATGATTTCGTAAACCAAGCGGTAGTTATATTCCCTAAACAATGGAATGGGTAACACCTTCAGGGTGTTATTGGCCGTGACTGATTTAACACCGGGAACGCCTGAAACAGCATAATTGACGGCGGCTTGCTCGCTTAAATGAGGAGCAATGGAAATGTTGATGTCAGGATGGTAACCGAGTGAAAATTGCATTAAACGTCCATCCTTTGTGTACTTAAGTTGCACGTTGGTCCAAAGCACGTCCAAACCTTGATACTGCTGCCAATAGTTGACATAATCGTATTTTTTACCTGAGGCCGTGGAACGGTATTTCAGATTATTGAAATCCAAGTTGAAAATGGAAAGCTCCGTATTTAAAAAAAGTTCGGATTTGGCTCTGACATCAGCACCGCTCAACATTCGCGGAGTACCAAAGGCCTTGTGTGGCATTTGATTTTCCTCATTGAAAACAACATTCCATGGTCCGTTTTTAGCGGAAAACTGTTGCCATGATTCACCAGCACGCAGCTGTTGCTGATAGTTCAAATCATGGGTCTTGTGTTTGTTCTTGATGAATGTGACCAAGAGCGGATCATTGTGTCCGGCAAAATGTCCACTGGCGAAAGCCGTAGTGGTGATGAGTAGAAATACGAGATGTAGGGCTCTTTTCATAATTTGTATGGTATTTTTCAAAGATAACTAAAACACAAATAAAATGATTGTCAGGGAGATGTAAACAATTTATAGTGTCATTTTTTGAGGATTTTCGTATTGTAGGTTTATCGTTATGAGCTAATTTTGAAAAATCAAATAAAATTCATGAGTAGTTATTCTTTGGAAGTAAACGGCATGGTTAAACAGTTGCTGCTATCCACCCTTGGTACGCTTCGTTTTGTCATGTTCAACGAATCACATCCGTTAGCCACGGCGATTCGACAACTGGAGTTGGCCGATACGGACTCCGTGAACCAGCTGTTTGACCGTATACGCAAAGCGGATGATGGAGAGCGTTTGCGCATGACACTCGATGAGGAGATGCTCATCTACACATCTATGGATATCACCTGTAAAGCCTATATGACCGAATTGGGCGATTTGTTGCGTAAGATGAATGAGCCCGCCATCAAAAAAGGGGAGCCCGGTTTCCATGAAATCCGTAGCACCATACTCAAAGGATGTGAAATTGTGATGGAAGGCATGCGAACATCCTTCATGAATGAACCCGACTTCGAAGAACGGGTGGAAGTCCTGGATCAGTTTGTGGTTGTTTGATATCAATAACAATCAAATCCCATTTGTTGTTGTAAACAAGTATTACGGCTAGACCTTAACCTAAGTCCATGAGACCCCTCCAAACATTATTTGTAGCCACTTTGGCCACTATTTATAACCCCTTTCATTCGCTTGGTCAATTACGATCCGACGATCCGACCTCCATACTCCACGCGATTGAAAAACTGAATACCACGGCAACCGTGTTGTACGTGGCAGCACATCCGGACGATGAGAACACCAGGTTGTTGACCTACCTGGCCAATGAAAAGAAATTCAGAACCGTATATATTTCATTGACCCGTGGTGAAGGCGGACAAAACCTGATTGGCAACGAACAGGGTACGCCTCTAGGCATCATC
>JBMTLM010000226.1:0-3967 GCA_049431185.1 Bacteroidia bacterium
CTAGTCTGCTGGCCTCTTGACGCAATCCAATATGGCGCATCTCTATACGGACTTTGAATTCATCAGCCAGACGCTTAATGAGCTCACGAAAATCGACCCTTTCATCGGCCGTATAATAAAAAGTAGCCTTTTTACCATCGCCTTGGTATTCGACATCACTCAACTTCATTTTCAAGTTAAGCTTCATCGCAACGGAGCGAGCCTTATGCATGGTTTCAAACTCCGTGGCTTTAACAGACTCCCATTTCTCGACATCGGCTGGACGCGCCAAACGGTACAAGGCCTTTATTTTGTCAGAACTCTCTGTCAGGTCATTGGCTTTCAGTTGAAGTCGCACCAACTCACCCGCCAACGACACGATACCGATGTCATGACCAGGATTTCCCTCCACAGCCACCACATCACCTGTTTTCAATTCGATGTTTTCAGCGTTACGGAAAAACTCCTTACGGCTCCCTTTGAAACGAACTTCGACGACGTCGAAAGGCTTTTGACCTTCAGGAAGAGCCATATCCGAAAGCCAATTATATACATTCAGTTTGTTACAACCACTGGTGCCACAAGTGCCATTATTGTTACAACCTGGCGACGATTGGCCGGTATTGGTGGAGCAAGAGGTACAGCCCATAGTCTTTTCATCATGGCTGCCTGTCACGATGACTTCGGATTCAGGAGCGTATTGATTTTGAATGACAAATCTAACAATAAAATACGGGGATTGGCATTCCGCTCGATGGCATAGGTCCCGTTACTCATCAGCTCCATAAAGCGCTCTATATTACCACTATGAATGAATCGGCTGAATTTATTGAAACCAGGAATCACTGAATCATCAAATCGAACCATGCCGGTGGCGCCAACGGACAACAACATGCATTCGCGTGCGGCATCACTACAAAAAGCCAGAAAACGCTTAATATATTCCTTTCCTCTTTTGTTACAATCTTCAATCCAATGATTTAAATCATTCCACGCATAAGCATCATCCTTGACGTAAAAGGGCATGTAGCACAATCTCATCCAATGTATGAAGTCCGCTTCCATTGAAAAGGCATCACCATCTGATATTTTTTTCGAAAGATTGATGGCAGCGGCAACTTTACCCGCTACAATATTGATGATGGTGTGCGCCTGTTGATCATCAACGCCATAGTTTGAAACCAAATGATTAGCCAATTCCGAAGAAGTCGGAAGAGGGATGCGTACAAGCTGCATTCTCGACAGGATGGTAGGCATCAGATCGTAACTGTTTTCCGTAACAAAAAGAATCACTGTGCCGGGAGTGGGCTCCTCCAATGTTTTCAAGATCTTATTGGAGGGCACAGCCATCATTTTTTCAGGCATCCACATTACCAATATCTTGAAAGCTGACTCAAAAGGTTTGAGGCTCAACTTATGTATGATATGCTCTATTTCAGCCGAGGTAATCAATCCTTGCTTACCGGATGCACTTAAATGATCAAACCAATCTTCGATCGACAAGTTGGGGTTGTCCGTAATTGCAGACCGCCATTTTCCGAGGAAATTGAGACAAATAGACTTATCACCAATGGACGGCTGATTGATGATTGGAAAAGAAAAATGAAGATCCGGATGCACCAATTTGTCGTTTTTGATACAGGCAGAACACTCTCCACATGAATCCGTCTCGGTTGGGTTTTCACACATCAAAAATGTTGCGTAAGCCAGTGCCAATGCTAGACCATGTCCGCCCTTTTGACCACTAAACAACTGGGCATGACTAATCCGCCCTTCCTGCACGGAATGGATGAGTCGGCTTTTAACCTGTTGCAGTCCAATGACCTTTGAAAACCTCATAGGGATATTGCACAAAAATAGCCACCTACAATCACAATTAGGACTTAAATAATCACCTCAACTCCTAATTTTGCACCTAAGAAAACCGTCAACGATTTCAACTTCAGTAACAAAAGGGGGCTGGTGAGGGTGGATTTTAATGTCCCATTGGATAAAAGCACTTTTGCCGTAACAGACAGCACCCGAATTAAGGCCGCGTTAAAAACAATCCATAAGATTCTCAATGATGGCGGATCTGCCATTTTGATGTCGCTTTTAGGCAGGCCAAAAGAAGGCCCCGCAGAAAAATATTCCTTAAAACATGTGGTTTCCGCCTTGTCAGAGCTGTTGGGAAAGCCCTGCGATTTCGCATCGGATTGTATGGGTGCTGAAACCCGTCAAAAATGCGATTCCTTGAAACCAGGGCAAGTGTTATTGCTGGAGAACCTTCGGTTTTACAAGGAGGAGGAAAAAGGTGATGCCGACTTTGCCAAAAAATTGTCTGAGTTGGGTGATTTTTATGTGAACGACGCCTTTGGAACCGCCCACCGAAGACATGCCTCGACCGCCGTAGTGGCCGAGCATTTTCAAGGAAAGCGATGTGCCGGCTTTTTGATGGCGGACGAAATCGAAAATGCGCAAAAGGTTTTGTCGGGGGCCAAGCGACCCTTTACCGCAATTACAGGAGGTGCCAAGGTTTCAGACAAAATATTGATCATTGAACAACTTTTGGAACGTGTAGACAACCTGATTATCGGAGGTGGCATGGCGTATACTTTTTTCAAAGCCATGGGCGGACACATTGGATCTTCACTTTGCGAAGAAGACCGATTACAGAATGCATTGGAGATTTTGGAATCGGCCAAAAGCAAAGGTGTTAAAATTCTTTTGCCGATGGATTCGGTGGTTGCTGATGCGTTCAGCAATGATGCCCAAAGGCACGTTTCTCCTTCGGACCAAATTGCTGCCGGGTGGTCTGGACTCGACATCGGACCATTAGCTGCCGAGGAGTTCAGTAAGGTTATCCATGAATCCGCCACGTTGCTATGGAACGGACCAATGGGCGTCTTTGAGATGTCCAATTTTGAAGCAGGCACCAAAAAAGTTGCCGAGGCGGTGGCCAATGCCACAACCCGAGGGGCTTATTCATTGATTGGTGGGGGAGACAGCGCTGCGGCAGTCAACAAATTCGGATTTGCCGACAAGGTTTCATATGTGTCCACCGGTGGTGGCGCATTATTGGAATTTTTGGAAGGCAAAAAGCTTCCTGGTGTGGAGCAGCTCTTAATTGACTGATTCAGCTGCACCGAAGTTTTCATCGAACTCATCCTTAACGTCTTCAATCACTGGCGTGATGAAAGAAGATGCGGAAAGGATATAAGGATAGAGTAAGGATTCTTTTCGAGACTTTTCGGGTATCACATCCACCTTTCCTTCGAATGGCTTGATCAACCAAAACAGTACGGAAACAGCCATCGCGAATTTTGCAATGCCTAAAACCGCTCCAGCCACTTTATTGAAGAAATTCAAAGAGGTAATTTTCAAGACAGCCTCCATCAGTCTGGCGTAGAAGATAAAGATGAGTAAAATGGAGGCCAAAACGATTAGAAAAGAGATGACGTGAAGTACGGTCGGGCCAGCATCCAACACCTTGGATAAAAACCCATAGACCAGGTCGGAGCATTTAAATCCCAAATAAACCCCAATGATCAATCCCAGAATCATGGCAATTTCAAAAAGCAATCCCTTTTGAAAACCTGCATATGCGCCATAGATGAGCGGCACACAAATGATGGCATCAAAAAAATTCATCTGCTAAATTCGAATCGACCGTTAAAGTTTGTGTTGAAGCCACGCGATGCCGCCATTTGATCGAGGCTGTTGATGACCACACGCTCAAAGTTATCTGACCTACGCAAACCGCGCTCATCCAACATCCGGTTGATTTGCGCCTGGCGGTCTAGCGGCATGTGGATCCGTAAGCGTGACAAGATGGTTTTGCGGTGTTCACGCATCTTGCTGATATAATCATTCATCGCCCCATTAAAACCTACTGCGGCATCCGCTTCTATTGAAGCGGTCGCATTGTCAGGAATATTATCAGTCGAGCGATAATAGGCAATCACATCCCATGACCTGTTCTGGAACTGATATCCGTCTGAAATCTTAT
>JBMTLM010000227.1:0-3967 GCA_049431185.1 Bacteroidia bacterium
GAAGGCGCATGATGCTCCACAATCCAACAGGTGCAACGGCAAACCCACGGTCTGAACGCTGCTCATATTCAAATCCAGCGGTGATGGCGTGGTCCTTGATATCGGCATTCACTTGAGCAGAGAGCCTGAATTGGGAGGTCTCGTTTCGGTTGTAACCGTTGTAAGTGTAACCAGGCATGATCCACATTCCGTAATCAGACAATGGACGCTGGCCGTTCAACAAACCACCATTCTGGTCGATTTGGAAAAGGTTTTGATAATAACCTTGTGCACCGAATGGAGAGGCCAGGCTGAAATATTGGGAAGTATAAAGCTCCGTCAATGTATTGACGCCACCTGGTGTAAATTGAACGAGAGAATCTCCGGGAAGAGCGATTTGCTCATAGAAGATACTGTCACCGGTAACAGGGTCAACCAAACCGATTTCAGAGAACAACGTGTCGGGGTTGCCGTTGGGGTCCTCGATAATGGTTGGGGTGCGGTACACCAACCCTTGGTTCTTTGTGATGTCGAACCGACCGATGTAACCATAATCGAAGAAACGGTCCTCATTGGTTTCGTCTTGCAGAACGGTTTTGGTTTTGCTATAGTCGACCTGAAGTGAGTAATAGATGTTTTTGATGAGTGCTTTGGAAGCCTCGCTATCGGGACCGGAAGAGCCACCGATTTTTTGAGTCAAACGTCCAAACACCCTCCATGAATCATCAATACGCTGGGCGTTATTGTCATAGTTGTAAAGCGAGTAGGAATAGTTCCAATCGCGGCTGGCGCGGTGATCTAACGAACCTCCGATGGTCACGTTCAAATTCTCAGCGGGAGAGAAGTCCAACTTACCGGCAAAGCGATAGCTTTGAGACTTCACGTTTTGCTTGGCATCAATTTTCTCGAAACTCCAGGCCTTCAAAGTATCGGCCTTGTTACGGAAAACGGTACTACCAGGGTTGGCGGAGGCCAGAGGAGCGGAAACGATTTCGTTCCAAACCTCGTCCTTCACTTTATAGAAACCTATGGCAGACGGATCAGGATCCTTCTCCATTTGATATTCACCGGATACGAAGAAACCAATCAACGTTCGATCAACCTTGCCTTCAGCGTTACGCTTGGAAAGAATCGGACCCGACAGGTTACCGCCGAAAAGATTGTATCCGTATTTATCGAATGGTTCTGAGGTAACAAGCTCGATACCACCGAAGAACTCCTTGGAAGGGCCACGAGTGGTGATGTTGATGATACCACCTGTAGCGTCACCGTACTGCGCTGGTACACCACCGGTTACTACGGTAATCTGTTCGATACCAGACTGTGGAAGGTTAGTGGAACCACGCACCTTGATACCATCGATATAATAATCGGTGGCATTCGAGCGGGAACCCCTTACGTTTACATCATCACCTTCATCCTTTTGATACACGCCGGCGGTCGTGGCGGCAACCGACTTCACGTCACGGGTTGGAGCCACTTTGATTTCCTCCTGGGTGATGGTGGTTTGGGTGGATGGGTTACCCTTATCGATGATAGGGTTTTTGTAAGCGGTTACATCAATGGCGGTGATGTCAACGGCTCCCTTACCCATCAGCAGATCCTGAAAGGTGATTTTGTCGGCCGACACCAACACTCCGGTGATTTCAACTGCCGTGTAGCCAACGAAAGACGCCTTGATATTATAGCGTCCTGGCTGCAGGGGTTTGATGTTGAAATTTCCGTCAAAATCGGTTTGGGCGCCACCGGCTTGACTGCCGTTGATCTCCACAATCACGTTAGCAAACGGGAGAGGCTCCTTGGTGGTCTTGTCCAGAACCTTACCTTTAATGGCACCGGTTTGTGCGAATGCAACAAAGCCAGTAGCGACAATAAAAGCAGCTGTTAACAGGTAAATTCTTCTCAGCATAGGGTTACGATTATTGTTAGGTTTTATGGGTTTTTCAATCGAAGTGGGTAAAAGTAGAAATAATTGAAATCAATATCCAAAAATTATTGCCCCTAATATTTAACATTGGTTTCAAAACTATTATGAATGTCTTAATTATAAGGTCTTTGCAAGATCTCGGAAAGTAGGAAAGCCTGCCGGAAGTCAGCTTCTCGTATCTGTGCAGCAATTGGATTTTGCCAAGAGACTTCCTCCACCACGGATTCATTAAAATGCACTGAATCAGAAGGCTTGGCAGAACCTCCTTCTACGATGGCTGCCCTACCAGTTTTGTAATCGATTGATTCCTTGACTAATGGTTTCCGTTTCGGCATCACGGGCCGATCGGATGCAACAACACGTGGCCGCACCACCGGCCTGGGCGTTTTCGTAACCGGCCGAGCAGGTGTTTCTGCCTTGGGCCTAGATGTAGGAATGGTCACAGGGGGTGGTTCAGGCTCAAAATCAATAGGCTTAGATGGATTTCGTTTGGCCGCCTCCTGTTTTACTTTTTCATAGTTTTTGAAAAACATCCATGCGAATGCAGCCAATACATATAATATGATCTTAAAATCCTCCATCGATGGCTATGACATTGATTCAAATATGCCAAGCCAAATATCGGACTTTGGATGCAACTTTAGTGGCAACCAATAACTAGTTCGACACATATTATGATTGTTGATATCACAATATTTTGGTTATCAATGATGATGGACTAAACTTCAACGCTTAGCCCATTTTATGGTATATTTGAAAACGGCATCAGGATTGGAAAAGCTATTTTTGCCATCCTTTTTCCTACCCCCACCCCATTACCTGTTTTAACCAGTAACAATTACCCATCATGCGATTAACCAAGCTTGAAACCAAAGGCTTCAAGAGTTTCGGCGACAAAGTCACCATACACTTCGATAAAGGCATCACCGCCATCGTAGGTCCAAACGGATCCGGAAAATCCAACGTGGTAGACGCCATCCGTTGGGTGTTGGGCGAGCAGAAAACCCGATTGCTGCGATCCGACAAAATGGAGAATGTAATCTTCAATGGCACCAAGAATCGAAAGCCAGCCAACTTAGCCGAGGTTTTCCTGACCTTCGAAAACAATAAAGGTGTTTTACCTGTGGAATATTCCACCGTATGTATCGGTCGAAGACTCTATCGCACCGGTGAATCTGAATACCTGTTGAACAATGTAACCTGCAGGCTCAAGGACATCACCGACCTTTTTCTGGACACCGGTATCGGCCCCGACAGCTACTCGATCATCGAGCTGAAAATGGTGGACGATATCATCAAAGACCGTCACAGCACTATCAATAACCTGCTGGAAGAGGCAGCCGGCATCTCCAAATACAAGATCAGAAAAAAACAGACCTTCAACAAACTGGAGGAAACCGATGCCGACTTGAACCGGGTGAACGATTTGCTGTTTGAAATCGAGAAAAGCCTCAAACAGCTCGAGAATCAGGCAAAAAAAACACAACGGTTTTACAAACTCAAAGACGAATATCGAGAGCTGAGTGTTTCCTACTCGCTCCATGCAGTGAAAGATTATCATGAAAAGATGTCAGAGCTGCAACAGAAGGAGGAAAGCATGTCCGACGACAAGTTGCGTCAACACGTTGACCTTGATGTAATCGAAGCCCGACTGCAACACCTGAAAACTGAAAGTATCGAAAAGGAAAAAACGTTGTCGGTTGCCCAAAAGGAATTGAATGAGACCGTGATTCAAATCACCCGCAGTGAAAACGAGATCAAGAATGTGCGAGACCGCATCTCTTTCCTCATCGACAAACAACAACAATTGACGAGACAAAACGAGGCGGACGAAATCACGATTCAGGAATTACAAGACAGCATCACACAACTGCAACAGGAGAAAGCCACAGAGGAAGAGACACTGAAGGCTTTGGAGGCCCAGTTGCAGGATATGAAAAAGAACGTAGATGAAAACAAGGAGCTCTACGATCAATCCGTTGAAGAACTCAATCGCCTCAACAGACTCATTTTCGATACCCGACAGGAAATCAATCGCCATGAGACCGAGGTAGCGGTGAA
>JBMTLM010000228.1:0-3955 GCA_049431185.1 Bacteroidia bacterium
TGTTGGGCAAAAGTTGCGAATGGGGCAAATAGCAGTGCTGTGATGAATAGTGTCTTTTTCATAATCGTTAACGGTTAACATGATTATTGTCAAAAAGACACCATCCGAAAAACCGGTAGCTACGCTACCTTTCCCTACGCCGGCATTACCCGGATCAGGTTCGAGGGTATGATCTCAGCACTCCGAAAATTCACGGATAGCACCCCTTTGACATTGCAAAACTACGAAGAATAAATTTGTTAGCTATTGGATGGCTGCACAATGTTAAAGGTCGGGAGGAGCTAGCGGAAGGCGGTAGGTGGTAGCAGTAGCAGTACCAGTAGCAGTACCAGTAACCGTGTCTGTCGAATTTACTAATGACCAATCCACCAATGACTTGACACTAATTACCAATTATTACCTTTGAGCATGCCCCTGGAGTACCTTTTTATCGCCATCGCAGCCGGCTTCATGTCGGGCATCATCAATACCTTGGCGGGAAGTGGTTCGGTTTTCACCTTGCCGGTATTATTGTTCATGGGATTGCCTGCCCATATGGCCAACGGTACCAACCGCGTAGGCATCCTGGCTCAAACTTTTGTGGGAGGCTGGATGCTGTATGTTAAAGGGGGATTGAACATTCGCTCCGATGTAAAGCACATTCTACCTACGGTCATCGGCTCTGCCTTAGGTGCATGGACCGCCACCGAGGTGCATGAGGACTACCTGCGGTACACCATTGGCGGGGTGATGTTGCTGTTGTTGGCGGTAACCTGGTTCCGCTATGGCGATTTCATCCGCGAAAGCGAAAAGCCACTGACAAAAATTAGGGAGCTGGGAGGCTATCCGCTGCTCTTTGTCATCGGTTTCTATGGCGGATTCATTCAATTAGGGGTGGGCATTTTCACCTTGGCGGCGCTGGTATTGTTTCTCAATTTCACTTTGAAACACGCCAATGCGCTGAAGAACATGATGAACTTTTTCCTGACCCTCCCTGCTTTTTGTGTGTTTGCCATCAAGGGTCACATCATGTGGGAGGTGGGAGCAGTGGTTGCGATCGGACAAACCACAGGCGCCTATGTGGCCGCCCGTTTTGCCATCCATTCAGATGTTGCGCAGCTATGGATCCGCCGGTTGTTGGTGGTGATGATGGTGGTTACGGCAGGCGAGCTGTTCGGATGGTTTCCGTACTTACGCGAGCTCCTGTTTTAAATCCTAATGGTTAGGCCATCATGGTGTCGGTTTCCCGGATGTCGCGCGCTTTCTGGTTGTACTTCATGCGGAAGCGTCTACTGAAATAGGCAGGATCCTTGAATCCGACCCTGCGGGCAATCTCTTGTACACTGTCGGTGGTGGAACGCAATAAAAAGTGGGCGTGCTCCAGTCGACGGTTCTCGATATAATCCTGCAGGTTGTGGTTGGTGAGCGATTTGAAAAACTGACCGATGTAATCGCGTGATACAAACGCCAGGTCGGCTATTTTTTGGTTGGACAAATCACCTTCCAAATTGTTTTGAATGTATTCGATGATGGAGATGAGCCTACGATCCAAGAGGTAATCCAATTTCGAAACTTGCTCTCGGTATAGAGGATTCTCGTAAATATATCTGCACAGGTGGATGATCAATTGGTCGGTGTATTTACGGATCATCGCTTTTTTGCCCAAGCCATCGCCATACTCTTCGCTGTTGATGCAATCGATAATGTTGGAAAGCTCTTCGTTAGGCTCCATGAAGATGCAGGGCAATTGCATCATGCTGAAAAACGGTACAGCACCATACACCGAAACCTCGAATGCTAAAATATTGAAGATGTGGTCGGAATCAGATGTGCTTTTTAACGGATCAATAGGTCGCACATATCGTTCGCGCTGTTCGGGTGAGGTGAAACCTTCCGTATCGATGACATCGTAAGGGGCGATTCCATGACGAAAGTTGATGATGCTATCTCTGGGGATGAATACAAATCCGCCCTCCGGAATTTGTCGATGTTCTTTGTGGTCGCCATCGCCAGCACTGAAAAATCCTTTTTTAACCTGAACAATGATGTCTTTCTCTTCGCGCGTGTTCAACAACTCCACGGATCTAACCACCTTACGCATGTTGGAAAGCACATATTTGATTTCCAAGGATTCGATAATGCGATTAAAATTGTCTTTGCTCATCTGATGATCTGTTAAGCCTTACTTTTGTCAAAGGATGACAAATGTATAAAAATATTAATCTGTAGAAAAAAATTTAATTGGATAAATACAAGTTTTTACACCTCTTCGAATGTATTTATTGGTTTACAAATCAGTTGTTTGTGTAATTTCTGGAATATTTAAGAATATTTGATTAGTTCAAGTCGATGGTTTTTTTGGAGTGGATCGGTGCAGCAACGGGACTTTTAGGTGTATGGCTCACACTACATAGAAACCTATGGTGTTTTCCAATTGGATTGGTCAACGTGACCATTTCAGCTTACCTGTTTTTTGATGCCTTGCTTTACGCCGATGCCATTCAACAGGTGGTTTTCGGATGTTTGATTGTGTATGGCTGGTTCACGTGGTCGAGAGTGTTGAAAGGGGAGGAGCTGCCGATCGGTTTATTAGGTACCAAAGGGCGATGGTTATGGGTTTCGGTGGCTGTTGCAGTGGGTGGACTACTGGGTTTTCTATTGGATCAATACACACCTGCGCATTTCCCTTACGTGGATTCCATGCTGACGGCTTTTTGCTTTCTGGCCCAATACCTGATCGCCACCAGAAAACTCGAAAATTGGACGATTTGGATGGTAACCAATGCAGGCTATGTGGTGTTGTATATTTACAAGGATTTGCATGTGTATGCCGGATTATATGCCATTTATTTCCTTTTGGCCATATGGGGTTATCGTCAATGGAAATCGCTAATGTAACAACATGGGTTACGTTCCTACCATAGCGCTGATCGGGCCCGAATCATCGGGCAAATCCACCTTGGCCCAATACCTCTCAGAGAAATTCGGATATGTTGCCATTAACGAGTACGCCCGAGAGTACCTGGTGCGGCTCAACAGGCCATACTCTTTGAATGATGTGCTACACATCTATAACCATCAAACCGAAAAGCAAATCGAATGTCTTAAAGGCAACCCACCCGGAATCGTTGCCGACACCGAAGGCATCAATATCAAAGTATGGTGTGAGGAGGTTTTTGGAGAAAGTCCGGTTTGGTTGGAAGGCATGATCGAGCTGCATTACTATGATTTGTACCTGCTTACAGCCCCCGACATCCCCTACGTTCCTGATCCGCTCCGCGAAAACCCTGGGCGCGGGGAGTACTTTTTCAATCGCTTCAAGGATGAATTGGACAAGCGAAATCTGCCCTATGTGGTGATTTCAGGTCACTGGGAAGAACGTTGCCAGATGGCCATGGATGCCATTGTGGAAAGAGGATTGGATACGCTCTATTTCCGAACGAAAAAAACTAAAAGTAAAATTATAAGGAATCAAAAAAAATCTACTTAGTGCTAACCGCCTTTTTCACAGCAACGGCAAATTCACCCAACAATGATGGGTTCTTTTCAATGGAGGTGCCGATCACAATCAAATCCGCACCCGCCTTGCAATTGGCTTCGGCCTTTTCTGGGGTACGAATGCCACCTCCCACAATGAGCGGTACGGAAATGGAGTTGGCCACCGCCTGAATCATCTCTTCGCTCACGGGCTGTGAGGCGCCGCTGCCACCATCAAGGAACATCATCTTCAATCCCAATAGCTCACCCGCCATGGCGGTGCATGCAGCAATGGACGGCTTGTTATGGGGAATGGGAAAGGTAATACTCATATACAATGCCGTGGTATTGGCGCCGCTTTCAATCAACATATATCCCGTAGCAATAGCCTCCAGTTTTTTTTCACGGATCAATGGGGCGGCCACTACGTGATTGCCAATCAGCAATTCGGGGTTCCTTCCGGAGATGAGGGAGAGGAACAGGATGGCGTCAGCTTGCT
>JBMTLM010000229.1:0-3949 GCA_049431185.1 Bacteroidia bacterium
CAACCCCTCTGATTTTACCTGTCTGTGGTAGTCAATGATGCCACCGAGCAACTGGTTCACATCCTTGAAGCCATGGTGTTTGAAGTAGGCACTGGCCTTTTCACATCTGATGCCACCCGTGCAATACAAAAGGATTTTGCTGTCTTTTTTGTCTTTGAGCATTTCGATGCTCACGGGTAGGGTCTCTCGAAAAGTGTCCGTATCTGGCAGGACCGCATCTTTAAAATGACCCACTTCACTTTCATAGTGATTTCGCATGTCAACTACCACCGTCTTGGGGTCCTCCATGGCCTCATTGAATTCCTTGGCTGAAAGATGCCGTCCTACATTCGTAACATCAAAAGTATCGTCATTCAAGCCGTCTGCTACCACTTTGTTTTTGACCTTCACAACGAGCTTGATGAATGATTTGCCATTGTCTTCGACGGCAATTTTCAGCGGTATCGACCTTAGGTAGTCTTGTTGTTCTAAGTAGTCTTTGAACGCATTGAAACGGTCATCAGGGATGCTGATTTGGGCGTTAATGCCCTCTTTGGCCACATACACCCTTCCTAGGATACCAAGCGTGTTGAAGTGCTCGTAAACCAGATCACGAAACATGGAAGGGTCTTGGATGATTACATAACGGTAAAAAGACAAGGTGGTCCTGCCGAACTCCTCCGATTCAAGCTTGGATCGAAGTTCCTCCTTGGAAGCGGTATTGAATAAGTTTTTGGCCATTGATTAGGCTTGTTGTCGGCTTTTATTTCGCCTCCAAATGAAGTAGGCCACACCGCCCAAAATATAAGGCATCGACAAAAGGTAAAGGATGCCATTGTTCAATCCACGGGCTACCTTGTTGGGATCATCTTTGTGTCCGGATTCGGCAACAGCCCTGCACATGGAGCATTGGGCCGCCACATCCAAGGTTCCTAGCATGAAAGCCATGAGTAAAATGGGGCTTAAGATTTTCCTGAGCGTTTTCGTATTCATGGTACTATACAAATTTAACCCAATTAAACTTTAAAATCCATAGTAAGGTGAAATCATCAGGTAAACCACCACTCCGGTCACGGTTACATACAACCAAATGGGAAATGAAAACCTGGTAAGTTTACGATGTGCGGTCACCTTGTTGGTAAGGCCATAATAAAACGACAACAGAACAAGAGGTAAGACTACGGCAGCAAGGATGATATGGCTGATCAATATCAGTAGATAATAGGGCCTCATGGGATTGTCTGAGGGGAACTTGGTCTCTATACCAAAGGAATGAAATGTTACATAGGATAACAGGAACAATGAGGAAAGTACAAAAGTGATCAGGTTAAGTTTTTTATGTGTTGCCACATCCTTTTTCCTGATAAAATAATAGGAAGCGATGAGCAATAGGGAGCACGTTCCGTTAAGGAGGGCGTTGAGCGTAGGAAGTTTTTTGACAAAATCCGGGACATGCTCGGCCCTCGGCAACATGCCTAAAACGATGACGGCTATCAGCACAACGCCTGATAAAATGAAAATACCTTTCAGTATTTGTTTTTCATTCTTGATGAGCTGGTCCATATCTTTCGAGTGCTAGTTTACCAAAAGGCTTTTTTGCCTTGTTTTTTTGCGTACTCCCATTGTAAAACCTTGATTTCGTCAATCATGCTATTTACCTCGGTATAATCGGTTCCATCGTAATAACCTCGGATGCGCATCTCTTTGTCGACCAAAACGAGGTTGCTCGTGTGGATGAAATCATGGGGGCCACCGTCGCCTTCTTGCGCAGAAACGAAAAATCCGTTTCTAGCTACGTCGTAAATTTCTTTTTTGGGTCCTGTTAAAAAGAACCATTTCCCGGCTATCGCATCATGTTTCTTTGCATATGCGGCCAAGGCCTCCACGGTATCTTTAGCAGGGTCTACGGTAAATGAAACCAGATTCAAATCGGCAGCATCTTTATAAGCTTCTTGAACCCGTTTCATTTGCATGGTCATCTTCGGACAAATCGTTTTACAGGTGGCAAAAAAGAATTCTGCAACAAAGATCTTATCCTTCAGGTTGTTATTGGAAAAGGTATTGCCTTGATGATCGGTCAAGATGAATGGGGTCACTTCATGGAAGGTAGTGTCACCTGGTTTCGTGCCGGGCTCTTTAGGTCCGAAAATATCCAGTCGCTCATAGTCATTTTCCCCCGAAGAGATGACCATGTAGGAGACAGAAGGGATGAGTAGGATGGAGGCGATCACCAATATCTTGGTAATCGGGCTGATGGGTTTCATTCAAATCATTAACAACAATTACCCGACAAAGTTCAGGTAATTGCCTTCTGCGATTGCCATCACAATGAAATAAAGTATTAGGAAGAATGGCAGCAGGATGGAATATTTGAAGGAAAGCTTTTCATGCTTGAGGTGCATGAAAAATGCGATGATGTAATACGCCTTGACGATAGTCAGTACAAGGAAGATGATCAACAACACATCCTTGGGAATAGGTGCGAAGGCGATGGCTACCTCAAATATGGTGACGCCTAACAAAATCCAAAACGTACGCCAAATGACACTTACGTTTTTTGGATCGTGATGCTCCTCAATAAATTGATTATGAATATCGCCGGTGTAATATCCGTGCTTTTTTTCGTCTTTATGGTGTTCGTTGTGTGAATCTGACATGGCTCAATATTTTGCTAGACAGTTTAAACTAGATAGAAGAATGTAAATACGAATACCCAAACCAAATCCACAAAGTGCCAATACAACCCTGTCTTTTCGACCTGCTCATAATGGCCTCTTCGGGCATAAACACCATTCAAAACGTTGATGTAAATGATGATATTAATCACAACACCGGAGAAAACGTGGAATCCGTGGAATCCGGTGATAAAGAAGAAGAAATCGCCGAATAGGGGGTGGCCATACTCGTTTTTAGTTAGGTTGGCACCATGAAAATGCTCGGACTGGGCTTTAAAGGCTTCAGCTTCAGCGCCTGTGATTTCTTTTTTGCCCGGCAAAACAAGCGTATTCATGTCTACCGCCATAGTTGCGTGATCAACTTTGGGACGACCTACAGTACCATCATTGTGGATATAAGCACCTTGAGGCGTGCCATGAATAAAGTGATACCATTCCCATGCTTGAGAACCTAGGAACATGAACCCGCCAATGATGGTTAGCAGCATCCAAGTGCCAACGGCTTTCTTGTCTCGACGATGTCCCGCATCAACAGCCAAAACCATGGTTACAGAGCTCATGATCAGGATAAACGTCATCAAACCAACATATGCCAATGGAATATGACCCTCCATAAACGGGAAGTGGGTGAAAACATCATTGGGGTTCGGCCAAATCTCGGTAAACCTATGGCGCATAACACCATAGGCGAGAATCAAGGATGAAAACGTAAAGGCATCCGAAACAAGGAAAAACCACATATACATTTTACCCCAACTAACATTGTAGGGAGATTTTCCTCCGCCCCAGGCTTTGTTGGCGGCTGACTCTACTGAAGCTTCTGCTGACATATTTTGCGTAAGGTGTTGATTTGATTCGCCCTGACAAAGCCAAGGCCATAAATTTCAACGCAAAATAAATAGATTTTTCCATGCCAAAAGCAATTTTCTAGCATGGAATCCTTCTAAATTTCAACAGGTTTCTAACGAAGCATGTAAAGGAAGACAAACAGATAGACCCACAGTAAGTCCAAAAAATGCCAAAAAATAGCACAAAGCTCTACAGGTAGATGATTTTCAGAGTTGTACCGACCTTGATAAGATCTAGCCGTGACAATGGTTAAATACAACATGCCTCCCACCAAGTGGGCCAAGTGAAGGGCAGACAATACGTAAAGAAAGGATCCCGAAGGATTACCTATGAAATAGATACCTTGGTTGACCAAATCAGACCAGGCACTGAACTGGGTCAAACAAAAAGCCATTCCGAGCAAAAGTGTGATAGTCAGTCCTTTGGTAAGTCCGCCACGATCGTTT
>JBMTLM010000230.1:0-3938 GCA_049431185.1 Bacteroidia bacterium
CTCTCCGCCAGCAGGAGTACCACCAATATTTGGCCAGCCAGTGCGGAAAGATTCTACGCGAGCAGAAGGTGCTGCACCCCAAGTAGAACCATTAAAGTAGTTATAACCGGTTCCACGGTCCGTGTAAGTGGTCGGCGCATCACCTTTGGTCCAAACCACAGAAATCGAACCATCATTGTGACGCTTAACACGGTTACCTACAGAGCCGTAGTTAGATTGCAAATCATAAGTGGTTTGACCGATAACGGTTTCTACCATGGAACCACGGTTAGAGCTAACCGTAGGGTTGATGGCACGGGTGGGGACGATGGCAACATCGGAAGGACGTTGCACCAAGCGCTTCTGATTTTTGGTTTGTTCATTGAGCCTGGACTGTACGCTCTCCCTGTTGCTTTGAGCAACAACCGAGAAAGTGAATGCCAAAGCCAAACCACTGAGTAACAGTTTTTTCATTTTGTTTGGTTTTGATTGGTTATTAATTGGTTTAGTTAGAATTGGCGATTTTGGTAATGCCTCACTATGGGCAAATGTAGATATAGCAAAGCAAAAAGTGGGGGTTGATTTCAAAAAAAAATGAAGATTTTTTAATGATTTTAAAATATTGATTTACAACACTTAATTCGAGTAAATCCGAAGGAATTTGTTGGATAATGCTTCCATCGAAAAATGGTCGACGCCATAGCGGGCAATTTCGTGCTGACGGCCTTCAAAAAAGCCGTTATTTAATTTTTGAAGCGCGTCAACCAGTCCTTGCGTGTCTTTTGTTTGAATCAAAATGCCATTGGTGGTGTTGACATGTTCCGAAATTCCACCCACATCTGTGGAAATCACCGGAACACCACAACAGATGGACTCCACGATGGTGCAGGGCAGATTTTCATAATTGCTGAACATCACCAACGCCGTGGCAGCCCTCATTCGGGCAGCCAATGTTTCACCCTCCAATAATCCGGTGAAAGTGATTCGTTGCTCAACGAGCCCCGTTTTCTTCGCATGTTCAAAAACATCCTGGTAATCGGGTCCATCGCCAATGATGGTCAGCCTTCCTTTCAAACCCAAACGAACATACTGCTGAAAGGCATCAATAATGCCTTTGATGTTTTTGGCGGGCTCATCAAAACAGGAAACATGGATGAAGTCAGGTTCCTCCAGCGGTTGTTTTTCGATGGGGTGAAACAGGGCGCAATCCGCCACATTGGGCGTGATTTCATACTTGTTGTGCAAGCCAAGCTGTTGCATGGCATTGGCCAGGTTTTGAGTGACCGTGGTGATGCACCGGGCATGCTTGACGGCCAATCGGGTGAACCACTTCCTGAGTAATCCTTTGTAAGCGCCTTTGGCCACGTTCACCGGTAAATATCTCGACCAATGTTCGGTAACCACGTAAGGAATGTTATGGCGCCATTTCAACCAAAGCGCAGGTAAAGCAGTTCTGGAAAGTACATGCACATGCACCACATCTGGCTGGTCCAGCGATTCAACGCCCTTCAAATAATGCTCCAAGTACCGAAGGGCATTTAATACTCCAAAGGACGATTTGCCAAAATAAATACGTACTTCACGAATGCCACCGTGCAACACTTCATCACGGATCACTTTCCCTGGAGAAAGGGTCTTGTCGGCAACGACATATAATACGGTTACATCCGCAAAGAGATTCACGGCTTCAGCGTGTCGGCGCACAAACAAGCCCGGCATCGGGTCATGCCGGTCGGGGTACCAGCGGGCGATGAAGAGTATTTTTTTTCGTTGTTTCAACGGCTAGCCTTTTAATCGTAATCGCAAAGAATTCCCTATGACAACCACATCTGAGAATGCCATGGATAATGCCGCCACCATCGGACTGAGCAAGCCAACAGCTGCAATCGGTATGGCCACCACGTTATAGGCGAAAGCCCAAAACAGATTTTGTTTGATGGCGGTGAATGTCATTCTGCCCTTGTCAATCGCCGTGATCACGGATCGTAAGTCACCCTGCTTGACAATGACCACATCGGCCGCATTCACGGCCACCGACGAAGCCTCTCCAAAACTGATACCCACATGGGCGGTTTCCAAAGAGGGCGCATCGTTGATGCCGTCACCCACCATCACCAATGGACCTTCCTCCATCAAGGTTCGAATGTATTCGGTTTTTTGGTGTGGCAACATGTTGCTCCGATAATGGTCAATGCCCAAGGTTTTGGCTGTTTGTTGGCAATTCTTTTCCGAATCACCACTCAACATCACGGTTTTGATGCCGCGTTTTTTCAGCAGGTCAATTGTTTCGGCCGCATCGTGTTTAGTCGTATCGGTGATCTCCAGGGATGCCATCAGCGATCCGTTACAGAACAAATATGCATCGTGCCCCGACTTGGCACCTCTGCTCGTTGCTTGTGCCTCGGAAACCAACTCGAAATGTCTGCCTTCCTCGTCTGTGCCTTTGATGCCAACGCCTTTTGTTTCGTCAATGGTTTGAAAACGGATGGTAACGGCATTCATCGTCTTCAGGGCATGGACCAGCGATTTTGCAATCGGGTGATTCGAATGCGACTCCAGGCTAAAGATGGCATTGATGGCCAATGCTCGATTTTTTTCTTCGGCATGGATTTGTTGTATCGAAAACGTGCCGGTGGTGAGCGTGCCGGTCTTATCAAAAACCACGGTTTTAATATTGTTGAATCGCTCCAAGGTATCTCCGCCCTTCACCAAAATGCCGTTTCGGGCCGCTGCGCCTAATCCTACGGCTACCGCGGTGGGGGTTGCCAAACCCATCGCGCACGGGCAAGAGATCACCAACACCGAGATGGCATTCATCAAGCTCTGTTGCAGGGATCGATCAAATCCATAAAGGTTCAGGAAAAATGCCGCGATGGAAATGAGCACTACGGCGGGTACAAACCAGGCACTGACCTTGTCGCCTAACTTTTGGATGTTGGGTTTCGATTGCTGCGCCCTTTTGACCAAATCAATGATACCGGCCAACACAGTTGTGCTACCTGTTTTGGTGACCACCATTTTAGCCGTTCCTTGTTGCACCACGGTACCCGTTAACAGGGTGTCGCCATCGGATTTCAAAGCCGGAAGCGACTCGCCGGTCATGGCGGATGCATCCACATAAACATCACCCCAGTAAATCCTGCCATCGGCAGGAATGGCATCACCTGTTCGAAGTAAAACCAAATCGTTGGGATTCAATTCCGCGGCCGCTATTGTTTCGGTTTGCTCGGACATGTCTTTGCCAATTCGGATGCGTTCGGCCCATGAAGGTTGCAGTGCCATGAGTTGGCGCAATGCGGATGTGGTTTTGCGCACAGACCGTGCTTCGATCACGTTACCCAATAGGATCAAAGTGATGATGGTGGCAGTGGTTTCGAAAAAGAGGTATTGATGCATCTGCTCGGTTCCATAGTGCATGGCTACACCGATGATGCTGTACAGGAATGCCGATAAGGATCCGATGGTCACCAACACATCCATATTGGGGATTCCGGTTTTGATCGAAGACCATGCGCTTTTTCCGAAATGCATCATCCCCATGATGAATACTGGCATGCACAAAGTCAGTTGGAACCATGGGTTATGAAGCAAATGATAATCGATGAGCATGTGGCCCACCAGCGGGATGGTCAGAGCGGAACAAAACAGCAACATCCACTCCTGCCGTGTGGCAGGGAAACTCTGTCTATCATTCTGAGAAATCGTACCGTATTCCTCACCACTTCTCACTGAATATCCCAGCGACCGTATTTTGGCCTCAACGTCTGGCAACCGTTCCGATGCAATCTCGTCAAAAACCACATCGCCTGTGGTAAAGTCCACCTGCACGTCTTGCAAGCCTTGCTGCTGCAGCAATCGGGTCACCCCCAAGGCGCAGTTGCTGCATGTCATGCCATCAACGATCAGTTTTGTTTTGTTGCTCAAGGTGAAAAGATTACGCTACAAAAGTAATTCAACGA
>JBMTLM010000231.1:0-3933 GCA_049431185.1 Bacteroidia bacterium
CTTAAAGGCTTTGTTTTCAGTTTTCAGTTTGATAGCGATTCGTTCGTCAACGCTGAGGTATTTGTCGCGACCTTGCTTGGTGCGCTCGGCTTCCTTTTCAGCATCACTCAAGTATCCTTCCTTTACATATTCGCCTGCAAAGTCAGTGATTTCCTTCACGAATCTTCCTTGCCTGTTGACCACGGGCGAAGATTGTCCCGAATCATCCATCACCAGTATGGAACTGATGCCTTGCTCTTTGCAAACGCGAAAATCATCGGCACCGAAAACGGATGCGGTGTGTACGATTCCTGTTCCATCTTCGGTCGTGACAAAGTCTCCGGGAATCACTACGAAGGCTTTACCCTCGGGTTTCACATAGGGGAGTAATTGTTCATATTGGATATCGAGCAATTGGTTGCCGCTAAACTCATCTACCAATGACCACGGGAGCATTTTCCCACCTGCTTGAAATCCATCTGCGAAAGCGTCTTTGGCCTTTTCTTGAAAATATTTTGGCAGCAGATCCGATGCCAAAATCACATTCACGGGTAAAGCCGTGTAGGGATTGAATGTTTTAACGAGTGCGTATTTGATTTTTGCTCCTATGGCGAGGGCGCAGTTGCCCGGCAATGTCCAAGGAGTGGTCGTCCATGCCAGAAAAGAAACGTCCCCTTGCGTTTTCTCAAAAAGAAAATCGGATTGCTTGTTACGAATCACTTTGAACTGCGCCACCACGGAAGTATCCTTCACCATTCGGTAAGCACCTGGTTGGTTGAGCTCGTGCGAGCTCAGTCCAGTACCTGCAGCGGGGGAATAAGGTTGTATCGTGTAACCCTTATAGAGCAGGTCTTTCTCAAAAAGCTTTTTGAGCAGATGCCAAACCGACTCGATGTAATCGTTCTCAAAAGTGATGTAAGGATGATCCAAATCGACCCAATAACCCATCTTGCGGGTGAGGTCGTCCCAAACCTCCTTGTACTTCATCACCTCTTTTCGGCAGGCCTGATTGTAGTCCTCAATGGATATTTTTTTGCCGATATCTTCCTTAGTGATACCCAAGGTTTTTTCCACCCCCAACTCGATGGGCAAACCATGGGTGTCCCATCCGCCTTTTCTCTTTACTTGGTACCCTTTGAGGGTCTTGTATCTGCAAAAGATATCCTTGATGCTTCGGGCCATCACATGGTGGATGCCAGGAAGGCCGTTGGCGGAAGGAGGGCCTTCATAAAAGTTGAAAGCGGGCTTGCCTTCGCTGGAGGAAACACTGGATTCAAAAACCTGGTCCTTCGACCAACGCTCCAGTATTTCTCGATCTAATTCAGGTAGGTCAAGGCCCTTATGCTCAGGATATTTCATTGTATTTGGAAGAAATGCGAATTTAGCAAAAAGGACTCAAACCTGATGCACAGGAGCTTGTTGATATCAGGAATCAAAACTTGCTGAACTTGGGAGGTTATGCGGTTAATTTGCTTCGTATCCAATGGATCACCGACATGCAAAGCAACAAATCGATTTTCGGATGGTTGACTTCTAAGTCCAGAGCAATCCTCTTGATCATGCTAATGGTTTTGGTGGCTTGGTCTAGGACTGATGGTCAACAACGAAGCCGATATGGTGCCCGGGTTTGTTCGTTAGCGGATTACCAAAAACTTGGCGATGCGTTTCGCTTGATCAGGATTGACAGCTTGGTGCCGGGCATTTTTTTGGACATTCGATATGCTTCAGCCTGTAATTTCATGGGTAGGGTCATGTACGACCGAAAGGCTGCGTACCTGGTACGGCCCGCCGCTGAGGCTATCAAGATGGTAGAGGATTCGCTGCGTAAGTTGGGGCTTGGATTGGTTTTTTATGACGGTTACCGGCCGTATTCGGTTACCGTGCAGTTTTGGAATGAGACCAAGGATCGGCGCTATGTTGCCGACCCACGAGATGGATCACGACATAATAGAGGTTGTGCGGTGGATGTAGGATTGATCAGGTATTGCGACAAGGCTTATTTGGAAATGCCAACGCCATATGATGACTTCACATCAAAAGCCCATGCCTTTACCCGTAGATGTTCACCCGAAGCCATGAAGAATAGGAAACTGTTACAGCGTCTCATGGTTAAGCATGGTTTTTCCATTTATCCAACCGAGTGGTGGCATTTTGATTTTAAAGGATGGAAGCGGTATCCGCTGTTGGATGTGGGATTTGGCGACCTGTAGTTGATGCCAGATAAAACCGTTTATCTTTTGCGTTCCAATTTAGCTACAATCATTGGGCTAAAGAATAATACCAATGTCAGGGCACTGAATGCCATGTCCGTATTGTGATTGGTCAACAGTTTGGCAAACTCAGACTCCGGCCAGATGTGCTCCACCACGGAGAGCGATAGTTTCACCCCTAGCACGGTAACTACAATGAAAGCGGAGGTTTGCAGATAAGGGTATTTTTCAATAAGCTTCACGAAACTTTGCGCAACAAATCGCATGGCCAATATGCCGATGAAGACGCCAAGGCATATCAGCACAATGTTGTCTGTGAAGGCTACTGCAGCAAATACGTTGTCGATGGAAAAGGCAAGATCCATAAGCTCCACTAGAATAACCGTGGACCAAAACGGGCTCATGATTCCCCTAAGGCCGCGGTATAAGCCGCTTTCTTTTTTATTCAACAGGTCATCTTTTTTGGAAGGGGTGTACTTGGTATAGAAAAACTTCGCACCAAGTATTACCAAATAAAGTCCGCCCAGTGGTTTGAGCCACCAAATAGAAATCAACCAGGCAGCGGTGACCAATGCCAGGCCCCGGAATACATAGGCGCCAATGATGCCGTACTTCAGCGCCCGTTTGCGCTGGTGTTCCGGCAAATCCATAACCATCGTTGCTAAAACAGCTGCGTTATCAATCGAAAGCAACGTTTCAATCAACACTAAATTGCCAATGACGGCTAAAGCAAACAGCGGGTCTTGCAGGATTTCTTGGAACATATTGCGAAAGTAGTTAAAACCATAGCAACAGTAGGATTAGTGTTGTTCATCAGCCGTTGTAAAGGCCATGTTGTTCTGAAATCATTTGTAATCGCTTTCATGTTGTTTGGTTACTTCAATAAAACCATCCAATGGGAGCAGAAACTGTTGCGAGCACACGACTAAGTTATTTTCAATTGGATGTGATGGCTTTTCATGGACACATTTTAGTCCATGAACCGCTCAAGGTGAAAAACTTATTTGATGGACGCGGAAAGGTTTTAAAGCAGCTACAATTATGCTAAAACGGCTGTAAATCAGACAAAAAAATTCTATTTTTAATTTATTTAATTGACTTTGAAATTTGCTTAAGCTATATTGGATGTTCGAACAATTATCAATTTCATTCAATGATTAACACAAGCATGAAAAAATTGGCAATCATTGTGGTTTTGACAGTGATACCATTCGGTTATCTAGCTGCACAGGATTCACAATCAAAAGCAACAGGTCTGGTTGCCACCCAAGTTCTCAAGCATCAAGCGGATCAGGTCGCCTTCATGAATCGAGATTTGTTTTCGGTATCAGCTGATCCTGCTCCACAAGGCTTACGACAATCAGCGATGCAATATCAACTGTTGGATTTCGATAGCAGACGCAATGTGGGTCTGAATGACGATTTCCCGGAATTTTTCAGCACCACGATTCCTCTCTCCAATAGTTCGTTTCGATTATTGTTGTACAAAGTCGATATTGGCTCGGATGGTTTTCAGGTTTTAACCAGCAGCGGCACACGTTTGAATCCGACAAAAGGCATCGCCCATTATCGAGGCATTGTCGAGGGAGATGAACGTTCCGTGGTTAGTATGACTATCACCGAAACGGACATCATGGCCATCATCAGTAATGACCAGGGCAATTTTGTGGTTGGAAAATTAGCCAATGATTTTTTGAATCGACATGTGATTTACAACGACAAGGAAATTGCAGGGCAATTTTCC
>JBMTLM010000232.1:0-3928 GCA_049431185.1 Bacteroidia bacterium
CGATATCGGCGGCAATACTGATGGCTACCAGGTCTAGGTATTCGTAAAGCTCTTTTGGGTCGCGATTGTTTTTTTCAGACAGGGCTTGAATGAGCTTGTAGCCTACGCCGCAACCTGAAAGTTCCTTGAACGGATATGTACAATCGCTTCGCTTGGGATCCAATACCGCAACCGCGTTGGGCAATTCACTGCCAGGCCGGTGGTGATCGCAAATGATGAAATCAATCCCTTTCGATTTGGCATATTCGATTTTTTCCAAAGACTTGATGCCACAGTCGAGCGCGATGATCAAACTGAATCCGTTCTCATGCGCCCAATCAATACCCGTAGTAGAGATGCCATATCCTTCGGAGTAACGGTCGGGAATGTAAAAATCCAGCTGGTTGTATTGCTTGTGGAGGTATGTATAGACCAATGCCACCGCGGTGGTGCCATCCACATCATAATCGCCATAAATCAGGATCTTTTCCTCTTTTGCCATGGCGGCGTTGATCCGTTCAATGGCCAGATCCATGTCCTTCATGAGAAAGGGGTCATGCAGATCTTCCAGTTGGGGACGAAAAAAAATCTTGGCCTTATCAAAGGTATCATGTCCCCGTTGAATCAGCATTTGAGCCAATACGGGGTGGATGTTCAATTCTTTGGAAAGTGAGTCAACCAGTTGTTGATCAGCCTGCGGTTTGCGTACCCATCGTAGATTCATTGGAAAAGCGTAAAAGTTGGGTCAGTGTGGTTGGATATAAGGTTGAATTCAAGGCGAGATTCAAAAAAATCGCCTTGCTTCCAAAAATAATGAATTTTGATCATCTTTTGGCAGTGGAAACGGCTATTTTTGCCAGGTTAAAGCATTGAAAAACAAAATAATCCATAATGATTGCGGTACGCCACGCATCGATTGCCGACTTTAAGATGCTCGCCTCCTTGGGTCGCAGGGCCTTTCAAGAGGCTTTTGGTCGTTACAATGATCCGGGCGATATGCAGGCCTATCTGGATCTTGCATTCGACCCCGAACGGATACAACATCAACTGCAAGATCCATCAGTGATCTATTTGGTTGCGGATTATCATGGTGAGCCGGTAGGTTACACCAAAATGGTTCGAGATTCCAAATCCAAAGATGTCCCATCGAACAAACAGATCCAGTTGGAGCGGATTTATGCCTTGGACGCGTACATCGGTAAAAAGATTGGCAAAACGATGATGTTGTATGCGTTGGACCTGGTCCGGCGGGAAGGCTATGATTACATGTGGTTAAGCGTCTGGCAACAAAATGATCGGGCCATCAAATTTTACAAGGACTTCGGTTTTGAAATCATCGGTGTGAAGCAATTCATCATTGGCGATGCAGTGAATGATGATTATGTGATGGGCCGAAAGGTTTAACGAAAATGAAAGTTGTTGATGGCGACATGGCCCATCAATCCATCACGACAATTTAAATTGCTGTATGGCCATTTCGCAAATGGCATTGCCAATGGCCAATGAAGCAGTGGCAGCAGGGGAGGGGGCATTCAGTACATGTAATGCGTTACCATGTCCCTCAATCTTAAAATCATCAATCATGTCGCCATTGGGATCCAACGCCATCGCGCGCACACCCGCACGGCCAGGTACCAAGTCATCCATCTCCAAGGATGGAATCAGGTGACGAAGACGGTTCAGGAAAAGTCGCTTGGAGAAAGCCCTGCGGTATTCATCAAGACCAAAGCGCCAGTGTTTGTAGAACAGTTTCCAAGTGCCCTTGTAAGTCAATGCCTCGAAGGTGTCCTTGAAATCAAAATCGGTTTTGCCATATCCTTCCCGCTTGAAAGTGAATACCGCGTTCGGTCCACATTCCACACCACCCTGGATCATGCGGGTGAAGTGAACACCGAGGAAGGGGAATTGCGGATTGGGTACGGGGTAAATGAGGTGGCGCACCTTGCCCATGCCCTTTTCCGATAAGTCGTAATAATCGCCTCTGAAACCTACGATCTGCATGCCAGGCTTCACGCCCTCTTTCTTGGCGATGCGGTCTGATTGCAAACCGGTGCAACAGATCACATGCTTGCCGGTGAAGGTGCCTCGGTTGGTTTGCACCGACATCCTTCCATCGGAATGGCCAAAGGCCTGCACTTCATGCTGGGTAAGCACCTTGCTGCCGGGAAAGCGTTGCTCGATGAGTCGCACATAGGTTCGCGCTACCTCAGCATAATCAATGATGCCTGTGCAAGGAACATGAATGCCTTCGATACCGGTACAATAAGGTTCTATTTCGCGGATTTCTTCGGCAGTGATTTTGCGAATGCCTTCCACGCCGTTTTGCAATCCGTTTCCAAATACTTTGTTGAGATGTGGCAACTCAGATTCCTTGGTGGCCACCACCACTTTTCCACAGATGTCGTGCGGAATGTTGTGCTCCTTGGCAAAGGTGACCAGCTCCCTGCGACCATCCACACAGTTTTTAGCTTTGTAGCTGCCCGGTTTGTAGTAGAGGCCTGAGTGGATCACACCCGAGTTGTGGCCCGTTTGGTGGGCAGCCACTGCTTCCTCCTTTTCCAATACAAGGATGCGGAGCGAGGGAAACCGGGTATTGATTTTATAGGCGGATGCCAATCCAACGATGCCACCACCGGCTACGATGATGTCGAAGGAAGTATGGGGATCGGGGCTTTGTTGGCTCACAGATTTGAAAAAATCAATCTTTGAGCCTCGAAATTAATAAAACGGACGTTGACTTGAAGCGTCTTTACACTATCGTATCTCTATTTTTTGGGAAAAAGTTTCCCTCTTGAAGGCTAAACTCACGTTGTAAGTGCCAGGGCTGAGCTTGTCTTTGCCTGAAACCACCTTGAACTTATCGGTTTGTTTAACTTCCGTAGCGGCCTTCGACAACAACACTTCGCCTGTGTTGGCATCAGTTACAATCACCCTTGGCATGTGGCCCTTAAGTGATGGGTCCAAATCAGCCAACACCTCCCCTTTGGTTTTAGAAAGATAAATGGTGCATTTTGATCGGGTGGCGCCAAATACCGTGATGATCTTCGACGAGTCCGAAGGAGTGCCATCTGTTGCATGCAACAAAACAAGTTTGTAGGAAAGGGCTTTATCGGTGCTCTTGCTGCTGGTAAATGAAATGACTGGATTTGTAGTAATCGTTTCTTCATGGATGGCGGCGAAATAAGAACCATTGTAGCTCTTCATCACCATTATTTTCTGATTGGCCAACGGCACTACGTTCTCGAAGCGAATCTTGATTGAATCATTGGTGTTGGAGACCATGAAATTGAAATTTACACCGGCAATTTTATCCAGGTAAATGCCATCATTGGCCGTGTAGGAGGACTGACTGATAGCAGGATTGAAAGGAAGCATGAAAGCAATGGCAGCCATACTTCCGATTCTTAAATAACGATTCATTTGAATGAAAATTTGATAACAATGTTGGACTCTTACGTGCATAGTAATCCCGTAATTAGGGAATCTATACGCAAGGCCTCAGAAAAGGTTACCGCCAATACTCTCATCAGCACATTTGTACTGATTTTCATCCCGATAGCTCCGCGTTCAGGCGTTTTTCAAGGATGACCATTAGACACAAAAACACCTGCCAACAGCCTGATTAATGGGCCGGCAACAAAATCTATGAATCAATCAATCAATGGTTATTTAATCACTCCCAACTCTTTGCCCACCTTGGTAAATGCGGCAATGGCCTTGTCGAGGTGATGCTGCTCGTGACCGGCTGAAATTTGAACGCGGATGCGAGCGTTGCCTTTGGCCACGACGGGATAAAAGAATCCAATCACATAGATGCCCTCATCCAAAAGCTTGGCTGCGAATTCTTGTGCAAGCTTTGCTTCGTATAACATGATCGGTACAATAGGATGGGTGCCCGGCTTGATGTCAAATCCCGCTGCGGTTATTTGCTCGCGGAAGTAATCGGTAT
>JBMTLM010000233.1:0-3917 GCA_049431185.1 Bacteroidia bacterium
GCGCCAGTCCGTTTCGAAAGGCGGTTGCCTTTTCAAATTGCGGGTTGATCACAATTTTACCTGCATAGTCAATGTACTGGAATTGCCTTCCAAACTTTACGGGAATCAATTCAATTTCATCAGAAGTGCCTTGCTTTTCACCACACGATGAAATGGCGATTAAGAGGACTAGAATCCAAACGGGTAAAGCGATTTTACGCATGGTATAAATATTTAATGCATTAAAAATAATAAAATGATTTTTGTCAATTAGAAAATAAATGAAAAACCGCCAGTTTAATGGTTTTGATAACCTTTTCACTGGCGGCTTGGCCATTAGCAAAATGAATTTAAGTTGATCTATCGTGTAACAGCAATGGATTTGACAGTTTGCTTTCCATCAGAGTTGATGCGGATCCAATAGTTACCGGCATAAACGGTGCGGATATCTATCCATGATATCGTTGAGCCTGGTAAAATGGTTGAACTACTTAACAACTTTCCTTGGGCGTCTAAAAGTTCTAACATTACCGGTGTTTTGATCATGCCGGGTAATTGTATAGCAATGAATTCAGAGGTGGGGTTGGGGTAAACCGTGATGCTGTTTTCGTTTATTATGTCGTTCGAAAGTCCACTGGTTGAAGGGTTATAAAGTGTTACAGGTTCTGTGATGCTGGTTACTTTGGCACCGGTTTTTATACCATAAAAAGTGGGCCCTACAACATAAGGGTATGCTGAATTCCAGTTGGCATCTACCGTAGCAAAATAGGCATAGGTGCCATTGGGATATTCCGGTGTTACGCAAAATCGGCCATTGTGTACGTCTAATACATCAGGTGTGGCACCCGCAATGAATTCATAGTCTTCACGGAAATACCCTAATGGATACGTGGTGCTTACGTTTGGTCCGTTGGTGACGGTTTGTCCGGTCGGACTTGTATTCCTAACCGTGATGTTTCGCAATTGGTAACCAGACTTGATTCGAACAATACCTCCAGTGCCATTGGTGTTATAATAGCCATAAGCGCCATATATGGGGAATCCGTCGTAAGCATAGCCTATCAACGGGGAATGTTGGGTGCTGTCAATGGCGTAGAGGCCATCCGCATCGTAAAGGTTACAAATGTTTGAAATAACATTCAAATCAAGTTTGAAAGCGCTGGGATTTTGATGGTGATGGTAGTTGCCCATGGCAGGATGTCCTTTGGAGCAATCAAATCCGACACGCTCCGCGGGAATGGCATCCCTGTTCCAATCCATGGTTGCTCCTGGTCCTCCAGGACATGGTGGATTGCCTGGTCCGCCACAGAGAGCGTTGGTGCCAGGATTCCATGCCACACCGTCACGATAATCGAACAATGCCACGCCATTGGAAAAGATACCGATGTTTCCTCCATTGGTGGCCGTTGGTGTTCCAGTGTTCTGAACCGGGTTGCGAGAAAGTTTGAAAATGGCATTTTGATTCGTGGCCAGTGAAGGGTTGCCATCTAAAAAAGGGCCGGTGGTGTAGGAGGGAAGTCCTTTAGTACGCACATAAACCCAATTGTTAGAATACAACACCGATTGCACATTGGCTGAATCGTTGTCTTGAATGGCGGTTGAATTGCCTTGAACGTAATGGCTTGCTTTTACACCTGTAGTGTTGAACAGCCAGGAAGTTACTTCAGGCCCTTGTGCATAGGTGGAACCGGCGATGAGCATGAAATAAATGAGTTGAATGGTGCTTTTCATTTTTTGATTTTAATGATCGTTGATGTTTGTGAGTTGTTTTTCGAAGTTTGATTTTGGATAGGCATGTGCGGGATTGAAGAGGAATTCCTTATCGGTAAGGGTAAGCAAAAACGCCATGAGGTCTACTTTCTCATTTACGTTCAATTGAATTTTATCGACACTATTTCCTTTTACGCCGGATAGGTCAGATGCTTGATTATAATGGTCAATCACTTGCCACAAACTCTTGAACCTACCATCGTGCATGTAGGGGTAGGTGTGCTCGATGTTTCTTAGAGTGGGGATGCGAAATCGTAGGGAGTCTGTGGAAAGTTTAGTGATTATCAACCTGCCAAAGTCTTTAAGATTGGTGTCCAATGGCAGTCCGTTTTTGGCAAAGCCGCTTGTGGTAAATAGTGGTTCCTGATGACAAGTGTTGCAATTATTTTTGAATACGGTATAACCCTTTTGTTCCTGATCAGTGAAATGGGCTTTCCCTTGTTGCACGGCATCGTACTTGGATTGGGATGATACCAAGGTGAGTAGGAAACTTGAAATGGAATGGGAAATCCGGCTGGGAGTTATTTTGGGATCTCCATAAGCCGCTGCAAAATAATGACCATATATGGAGGGTTGCAGTTTAAGGTGCATGGAGTCTATGGAAGAGCCCATTTCATCCGGATGGTCTATTGGGAAGGCCACTTGCTCTTCGAGTGAGCGGAATGCGCCATCCCACATGAAATCTTTTCGCCATGCCAGATTCATCAGTGCTGGTGCGTTTCTTTTTCCGATGCGGTCATCGATGCCATGGCTCAATGCGTGATCCGTGTGGGCAAAGGCGTTGTAGGGCGAATGGCATGATGCACAAGAAACCATGTTGTTGGCCGAAAGTGCAGGATCGTAAAAGAGCATCCGACCCAATTCGATTTGATTTTTATTTAGCTCAGTTTTTTGTTCCGGCCGTGGAAATCCTTTCGGGACGGATAATTTCCAATCTCCTATGGACTTAAAAGCCATGAAGAGCACTGCGATAAAAAGTAGCAAGCGCTTCATTTGACGACGGAAAATGATTGGGCGGCCATATCCGCAATACGCATCGAGGGCTCACCGGGTGTCATTATGTTGCAGAGGGGTTTGGATAGAATCGATTCCAGGATTAGGGCCAAATCGAATTGTATATTGATAATCGGATCAGAAACCATCAACTCAACACTGCGTTCAGCGTTCATCGGAAATTGAAATCCGCCAATATGCAGGGCAAATGCTTTAGTGGGATTTGGACAAAGATTGCAGCTGCCCTCGATTTTTAAGTTGATATATCCGGTATGCCAGGCCCAATACATGCCATTGGCGGGATCCAGGGCACCGGTATGAGCTCCCGTGGAAGAGCTCAAGCTGTCAACGCCCAGGCGGAAGCGTATGCGATCGAAAGGGATATCATCCGGAATGTATGAATGAAATTTTAAGGATGAAGTGTCTGCTATATCCATCAAACGGTATCCCTGTGGTTCAGTCCACGCAGTGTCATTTTCATTCATGAACGTGAGCTCTGAAAGGTAAAAGCGCAAAATATCCAACCTCACAGAGTCTTTATCCACTTTTATGAATTGTCCAGGCGCAATGGAGATATTGTTTGCAGATGGTTTGATACAAACCCAAATGTCCTTGCCGGCCACCTCGCTTGTAAAGGCCAATGACATGCTAAGGCAAAGCAGGCTAACTATAAAATTCATGTACATGTTGTTTTGACATCAGCTCGTAATACAAGTTTAATCTTTTTAAAGACATTGTCATTAAATGGCATATCGAAGCACCCCACTAATTCAGATTAACAATTGACCGTTAAGAGCTTGATTTAACAGCATACATATCTGATCTTATAATAAGATTGGATTTAATCTTTTTTGATTTATCAAAACCCATGTGAGTTGTAAGGCAAAAAAAATCCCGCTGGAAGCGGGACTATTTGTGGGATCAACAGTCCGCCGCGGCGGATGTGACCCAAGCTGGTTGTAAGGCAAAAAAAATCCCGCTGGAAGCGGGACTATTTGTGGGATCAACAGTCCGCCGCGGCGGATGTGACCCAAGCTGGTTGTAAGGCAAAAAAAATCCCGCTGGAAGCGGGACTATTTGTGGGATCAACAGTCCGCCGCGGCGGATGTGACCCAAGCTGGTTGTAAGGCAAAAAAAATCCCGCTGGAAGCGGGACTATTTGTGGGATCAACAGT
>JBMTLM010000234.1:0-3905 GCA_049431185.1 Bacteroidia bacterium
GGTCGGTTGGAGGGAATCATCACAGATGGAGATTTGCGTAGAATGATGTCTAAGCATGGGCTCGTGAATCAGCTCACCGCTGCCGACATCATGACGGCCAACCCCAAAACCGCATTTCCGGATATGATGGCAGCGGACGCATTGCAAATGATGAAATCAGCGCACATCACCCAACTGGTGGTGGTCGATGGGGATCATTATTTAGGATTTGTGCATCTGCACGATCTCTTGAAAGAGGGCATTATCTGAAACGCCAAACCTTTTTAAAAACCGAATGATGGCTCGAGGTAAGGATCCAAACACCGAAATGCATTTTTTAGATCACCTGGAGGCCCTGCGTTGGCACCTGGTCCGATCCGCAGCCGCCGTGGTCATACTGGCCATCGTTGCTTTTTTGAATCCTGAAATCCTGTTCGACAAAATCATTTTGGGTCCGAAGAACCCCGATTTTCCCACCTATCGCTTGTTATGTTGGCTGGCAGAAAAATCCGGAGTTGATTTCTGTATTAGGGAAATACCTTTCAATTTGATCAACATTGATATTTCCGGTCAATTCACCACGCATCTATATATTTCCTTCATGGCCGGCTTTGTGATGGCGTTCCCTTATTTTATTTGGGAAATTTGGCGGTTCATCAAACCTGCACTTACTGAAAACGAAGTCCGCAACTCCAGCGGCATCGTGTTGGCCACTTCGCTGCTTTTTCTTTGCGGGGTTTCATTCGGCTATTTCGTGGTTGCTCCGTTATCGGTTAATTTTTTAGGAAGCTATCAAATCAGCGAACAAGTGTCGAATCAGATCGGTTTGGGATCTTTCATCTCTACGGTCACCATGCTATCATTTTCTTCAGGTATCGTGTTTGAGTTGCCGGTGGCTATTTTTTTCCTGTCCAAACTTGGCCTTGTATCCCCACCATTCCTAAGAAAGTACCGTCGTCATGCCATGGTGGTGATCCTGATTGTGGCCGCCGTTATCACACCGTCACCCGATATCACCAGCCAGATACTGGTGGCTATTCCATTGTTTTTGTTGTATGAAGTGAGCATCGGGGTCTCCGCCGCCGTTGAACGGAAAAGGCAAAAATCCGTTTAAGGGTTTAATCCCTTGTCCTCTTTTTTCCATTGTTGCGGTTCCTCCATCAGGTAATAATAAAGCACGCTTAACAGTCCAACCAAAAAGAAAATGACCGCAATGGGTCGGGTGCCGTCATCATAAAAAAACTCCCCTAACATCCAAATTGAATTGCCTGATATCCATAAGCATACGGCCATGTTATGAAAAAGGTCGGATCGGATGTTCCGGCGCAACCAGGTGATGTGGATGGCTACAAAGATGGTGGGAATGATCATGAACAGCCCGGCCGGTTTCCAGTCCATGATCCAGCACGTATCTTTGAGCAACCACAAAAAGATGTGAAGGTTCTCATACTGACGGATCCGGATGATTTTTAGCATGTGGCAAACTTAAAAATTGTTTCATCCGTTTAAATGCCGAATACGATTATTTTTGTAGCAGATGAATCAAAACATAAAGGATTTCAATGACTACAGGGCTCGGATGAATGATCGCATCCTTTCCTCGGATAACCTGGTCATTAAGCGGCTCTTTAACCTTGACTCTAACACCTATGCGTCCGGCGCCTTGCCGGTAAAGACCAAGGAGATGTTGGGGTTGGTGGCAAGCATGGTATTACGTTGCGATGATTGCATCAAATACCATTTGCAGCAGTGTCATGAGGCTGGCGTATCGACCGAGGAAGTGTTCGAGGTCTTTGCCATAGCCAACATAGTAGGTGGGACCATCGTTATTCCACACCTCCGGAGGGCTGTTGAATTTTGGGACCAATTGCAAGATTCATCAATTTAATGACCAAAGGGATCAATACTTACGCAACACTGTTTAGATTTTTGGCATGCCTGTGTATGGCATGGGCGCCGTCCTTTGTATTTGCCCAAACCACTAAGGTAACCGGTCAGGTTTTGGATGCACTCACCAACGAACCCATTCCTTTTGCCAATGTGGCATTCAAGGGAACACGCATTGGGGCGGTGACCGACATCAACGGTAACTTCTCCATTGAATCCGACCAGGCCACCGACTCCCTCACGGCATCCTTCGTAGGTTACCGAGCCGTCACCCTTAAAATTTCAAAAGGCAAAAGCCAAACCGCCAACTTCCTTTTGAAAACTTCAGAGGTGGATTTGGTGGAAGTGGTGGTAAAAGCTGGGGAAAACCCCGCTAACATCTTATTGAAGAAAGTCATTGAAAACAAGGATTTGAATGATCGCAACAGCCTAGATTATTTCAGTTATGAGTTGTACAATAAGCTTGAGTTCGACCTCACTGATATCCCGCCGGATTTCAAGGAGAAGAAGCTGATTAAGCCATTCTCGTTTATTTTCGATAATGTTGACAGTAGCGTCACCAATGGAAAGCCGTTCCTTCCTTTTTTCATTACAGAAACCATCTCCGATGTGTATTTCCGGAAAAACCCTAAAACCACCAAGGAGCGCATCAAGGCCAGCAAGATTTCAGGATTGGAAAATGAATCGGTGACGCAGTTTTTGGGCGACATGTATCAGAACATCGATGTGTATAGTAACTACATGGACATATTCGGCAAGAGTTTTGTGAGTCCGATTTCCAATGTGGGTTTGCTGTATTACAAGTATTATTTGACGGACTCGGCTTATTTTGGAAACCAATGGTGTTACAGGCTAAAGTTCAAGCCGCGGCGCAAGCAGGAACTCACGTTCGTAGGTGAATGCTGGATCCATGATACCACTTTCGCCATTCGGAAAATCGATATGCGTGTAGTAGACGATGCCAACATCAACTTCATTGAGGATTTGGCCGTGGTCAAGGAGTATGTGCGTTTGGAAAACAGGCATTGGATGCTGTCCAAGGAAATGCTCGTGGTGGATTTTGCCGCCCGAAAAGATGGCATGGGTTTCATCGGTAGAAGGACTGCGTCCTACCGTGATTTCAAAATCAACCAGCCCATTGCCGAGGAAATCATGTCCGGACCGGAGAACATCGTGGTTGAGGAGCAATCAACGGGTAAGGACGACTCGTTCTGGGCCGAAGCGCGACACGACTCGTTATCGGAGCGAGAGCAGAAAATTTATGCGATGGTGGACACCATTAAAACCTTGCCTGCTTTCAGGACTTATGTGGATATCATCACCCTCTTTTTCACCGGTCATTACGAAATCGGTAAGTTTGAGTTGGGACCCTATTATTCTTTATTCTCCTTCAATCAAGTCGAAGGAGCCCGCTTCCGATTAGGGGGGCGCACAGGGCCTAAGTTCAGTGATCGGCTCCGGCTGGAGGGGTATGCCGCCTATGGAACAAAAGACGAGGAATTCAAATACATGGGAGGATTCCGTTATTTCCTGCAAACTAAGCCTCGTGTGTCTCTAGGCGCTAGATATAAAAATGACGTGGTACAGTTGGGTCAAAGTGAAAACGCCTTCCAGGATGACAATATCCTATCATCCTTGTTTCGCCGCAACCCAGCTGATAAATTGACCCAACAAGAGACCTACCGGTTTTATTACGAGCAGGAGTTTTATTCCGGATTCTCCTACCGCCTGTCGATGGAACATGGAACATTGCGTCCATTGGGAAGCCTGGATTACACTTATTTTGTGGGCAACCCAGAGGAAAACATTACCCGAAACACGATCAATGTATCAGAAGCCAGTCTCATTTTAAGGTTTGCTTATCGGGAGAAATTTGTAGAGGGAAAAAACGGACGAATTAGTTTGGGAAGTGCGTATCCGGTTGGACGTTTGATTTACACTTCAGGGCTAAAGGGTGTTTTGGAAAGTGATTTCAACTACCATAAGGTTGTGGCAAAGGTCGATGACAACTTACCATTACCTCCATTCGGGTACACCTA
>JBMTLM010000235.1:0-3904 GCA_049431185.1 Bacteroidia bacterium
CTGGAACACCCATCGAAATGACAATGAATTACATGGATTACACGTACGATAACTGCATGAACATGTTCACGGCGGGTCAAGCCACTCGCATGAATGCCGCTATCACCGCTTCACGTCCAGGCTTATTAACTTCTTTAGGATGCGTTCCTCCAACCATTTCTTGCGGAACTCCATCTGGAGTTGCTGCTTCGGGAATCACCGATGTAGCAGCTTCCATTAATTGGTCCGCCGTTTCTGGTGCTACCTCCTACAACGTTCAATACCGTGTTTTCGGTCCAGGTGGTGCATGGAGTTCTGCTTCTACTACAACTTCCAGTGTAAGTCTTTCTGGTTTGTCAGCTTCCACCCAATACGAGGTACAAGTACAGGCTGTATGTGGTACCAACACAGGAAGCTTCTCGGCATCTACCTTGTTCACCACCACTGCAACAGGCACCACCTGCGGTACGCCATCCGGTTTGAACGCCACCTCCGTTACCACCTCATCTGCCACCTTGAATTGGGCCGCCGTTTCTGGAGCATCCTCCTATAATGTGCAGTATCGTCCAAACTCCACTACCGCATGGACCACGACCACCAGCACAACCACCTCTGTAAACATCACCGGTCTCACCGCCGCTACTCAGTACACCTATCAAGTACAAGCGGTTTGCTCGGGTACCCCTGGTGCATATTCAACCACTGCCACCTTCACCACCCAGAGTGCCACCACTTGCAGCGATCCTTACGAGTCCAACAATACTTCCGGTACTGCTAAAATATTGACCACTTCTCAGCTCAATACCAACCTCACGGCCACTATTAGCTCCACTACGGATGTGGATTGGTACCGTTTCTCCACCGTTTCAGGTGCCACACGTGTGAAGGTTAATTTGACCACCTTGCCGGCGGATTATGATTTGTACCTGTACTCCAACAATGCTTCAACGGTACTTGGAAGAAGCATCTTGGGTGGCACATCATCCGAGCAGGTCATTCGTAACACCACCAAAACAGGCACCTATTATGTCCGCGTAATCGGTTATCAAGGGGCATTCAGCACCTCTTCCTGTTACACACTCCGCATCAGCACTTCCGGCACCAACTGGAGACTTGACGAGGGCAATGCGGTAGCAGTGGAGCCCATTGACCCTTCATCGGTACTGGTATTCCCCAACCCAACGGCCGACAAGGCAACCTTCGAATTCGTGTCCGATAAGGCTGCCATGGCGCAGATCAAGGTGGTTGACATGTTAGGCAAAGTCATTTACACCAACGATTCGTTTGAAGCTGCTGAAGGCGTAAACAGTTTCTCTAGTGATTTCAGCAACTCGGCCAAAGGCATTCATTTCATCATCGTGGACATCAACGGTGAGCGTAAGACTGCTCGATTCATCGTTGAATGATCCGAAGTGAAATCCAATAAAAAAGCCTCGGTGATGCCGAGGCTTTTTTATTGCTACATGATGTATCAGTCTTCTGTTACGGGTACGATCACTTTCTTGGTACCAGAGGCATCTTCGCTGATGACGTACGGAATGCCGCCTCTCACACGTTCGGCGATACTGGTGTCGAAACCAGCCATGTAGAGATAATAGTTGCCGCACTTAAGATTTTCCACCACAACACTGTCGGATCCTACCGCACCGGCAATCACCAAGTCGTATTTGGATGGATCATCACCGGGGAAATCTTGAGCGTTGAATTTGATGAAGGCTGTATCCGGATGATTGAAATTGCTAGTGACAGGTTCGCCATGATGTTCAGGAAATAAAACCAAACGGACAGTGCCTCCATTGCCTGCAATGCATATTTCCTCTTTTTCTTGAGTGCATGAAAACCACAACACAGCGGCAAAGGCTATGATGGATACGCGTACAATGGATTTTCGGTGAAGGATCGGTTTCATTTCGCGATTTGATTATTCGTTGTGTAAATGGTCGTAACGAATCATATCCTCGTAATTATCGGCAATGGCTGACGCATTAGTCCCCGGCATCGTGACCACTTGTGCCGTATTGAAACTGATTGTATTGGGGTTTTTGAAAATCTCCAAAACATCGGTCACCAGGTGTAATTCGGGTTTTTTATTCTGCGCCAAAATCAATTCGTCACCATTGAAATCAAGCGTGATTTCCCGGAAGTTCACGTTCGCACCTTTGTATCCGCCAATGTGATACTCGAAGAAGCCTTGAGGGCAATTGCCTTCCAGTTTCATGAAGATGTAACCTGTATTCCAAGTCCAAAACATGCCATTGATGGGGTCCAATGCACCTGTTTGTGCACCGCTACAGTTACGAGCGCTATCCACTCCTAAGATGAAACGGATGCCTGTAAAGGTACCTGCATTCAAATTGGAAAGTTCAATGATTTTAGAGGCGTTATCGGCGTGATCAATCAAATAATAGCTTTCCGGTATGGCATATTCCCCTCCGTTTGCATCTACCAAACGGATATTGGAAACGTAGTATTTGAACATGGAAGCGGTGAAATTCTCGCCTGCCGCGGTGGTGTAAGTGGTATCAAACCAAAACTTACGGTTGCCGGCAAGGTGATCCAATTCAATGGATAATCTAGGTGCGATGGTATCCTGCGTTGGAGGGTCCGTGGGCGCAGGCCCATTGGCTTCGTCCTTTTCACATGATGAGAAAACAAAAATCGAAACCACCACCAGTGAGCAGGTGGCGATACGGAAGGCGTTAAATGATAGGTTCATGTAGGTTTTGATTCTATGAAGTAATAACGTCAGAACATGGACTTGGTTCCTGATGTTAGCAAATATAATGTCGTTTTTAGGTAAAATGATCAAAAAAAGCCGGATCCTGACTGACGGACCCGGCTTTTTGTAGCTAAACTGCGACCTGTTAACGGGCAGAAAGCATCTCGCGGTATTTGGGCAGTGGCCAACTGGAATCATCTACAATGAGCTCCAATTTGTCGACATGGTAGCGGATTTCATCAAAATGAGGCCGCACTCTATCGCAATAGGCAATGGCTTTTTCACGCGCATGCTCGATCTTGTTGGCTTTCTTACGCTCCTCCACCATTTCATCCACTTTGGTTTTGATGATGGCTACGTGCTCTGAAATCTCCTTGATGAGTTCCATTTGGATGCGGTAGTGTTCATCCTTCAAGCCCAATCCTTTCAAGCCTTCCACGTTACGAATCAATTCTGTCTGGTACTTCACCGCACATGGAACGATGTGGTTCAACACCAAAGTGCCCATCACGCGCGACTCGATTTGGATCTTCTTCATGTAGGTTTCGAGTAGGATTTCATGACGCGCTTCCAACTCGCGATGGGAGAAGATGTTGTTGTCGTGGAAAAGCTTTTTAGACTTATCAGAAATGTAGGCGTCCAATGCGGGCGGTGTGGTGGTGATGTTCGACAAGCCACGCTTGTGTGCCTCGGCTCTCCACTCGTCACCATATCCGTTGCCCTCGAAGCGGATCTTCTTCGAGTGTACAATGTACCCTTGTAGTACCTGAAGGATTGCTTCGTCCTTCTTCACATCCTTTGCAATCAACGCATCCACCTCTTTGGTGAACTCCTTCAGCTGGTTGGCCACGATGGTGTTCAGCACCAACATGGCGTTGGAGCTGTTGGCTGAAGAGCCAACCGCACGGAACTCGAATTTGTTTCCGGTGAAGGCGAAAGGAGAAGTACGGTTACGATCGGTGTTGTCGAGGAGGATTTCAGGAATACGACCGATGTTGAGTTTGATCTGTGTTTTTTCTTCAGGGGTCATTTTCGCTTTGCCCACCGATTTTTCAATTTCATCCAACACGTTGCTCAATTGTGTTCCGAGGAAAATCGACATGATGGCGGGAGGGGCTTCGTTGGCACCCAAGCGATGGTCGTTGCTGGCGGAGGCGATGCTGGCGCGCAGCAAGTCGGCGTGGTCATATACCGCTTTGATGGTGT
>JBMTLM010000236.1:0-3898 GCA_049431185.1 Bacteroidia bacterium
GTAAAATGAAAACCCAACAGTTGTCACCACCGCCCTCCATCATTCAAGCTATGCCGACTTCATGGATGTTTTGGGGGATGCTGTTGTTGTTGTTGACAGCTCCACCTTCCACGGCACAACATTATTTTCTTCCATTGAGTCATGAATTGAATTTCAGGTATGATTCAACCATGCATCGTTTGGGTGCCAACGTTCACACATCATTGAAACCCTATTCTATTCGTGATGTATTGGCCGCCGGAGGATCCGATACTATTGAACGATTTGGCAAGGGGCCTTTCCCCAACAGCCAATCGTGGATCAACAGGAAACTTTTCAGGGAGCATTTGGTGGATGTCCACCAGGGCGATTATTACATATCCGTTGACCCTGTCGTTGATTTCACACTCGGTTATTCCTCTGAAACGGACACCAGCAGGTATACCTATATCAATTCCCGTGGTATTCAGGTTGAGGGATATTTTGGCAAAGGATTCTCCTTCAAGTCCAATTTTGTAGAAACGCAGGCGGAGTTCCCCGGTTATGTGGATTCAGTGGTACGATCAACTTTCGTGGTTCCCGGCGGAGGAAGATCCAAGAAACTGTACGGCGGTTTTGATTACGGTGTATCATCGGGATCAGTCGCGTATGCCTTACCCAAATATTTCGATTTCCAATTGGGATACGACCGCAATTTCATAGGGGATGGATATCGTTCATTGTTGTTGTCAGACAATGCCTATCAATATCCTTTCTTGAAAATCAATGCGGCTTTTTGGAAAGTAAAATACATGGTCATGTATGCCATGTTCTTGGATGGTCCTGATGGAAAAGGAGAAGATCGCAGCTTCAATCGTAAATACGGCACCTTCCGATACCTGGATGTCAATATCGGTAAACGGCTTTATGTCGGGTTATTGGAATCTGTGATTTGGCGATATGATTCCACACGGGCTTATGACATTTCCTACTTGAACCCAATCCTGTTTTTGAGACCGGTAGAATTTTCCATAGGCTCTCCCGATAACGTATTGATCGGTTTAAATGTAAAATACAAACTTACCGATCGCCATCACCTCTACGGTCAAGCCATATTGGATGAGTTCAAAATACGGGAAGTACGTGCCGGCAACGGTTGGTGGGGTAACAAACATGGTTTCCAATTCGGTTGGAGGTCATTCAGTTTGTTTGGCGTTAGAAACCTGGACGGTGGTGCTGAATATAATTTTGTCCGACCCTTTACCTACCAGCATCGGTCCTCTGCAACCGCCTACGCCCATTTTAATCAACCTCTGGCACATCCCCTTGGGGCAAATTTCACAGAATCCATGGTCTCAGTGGCCTATTCGCTCTATCGATGGTCCGCCCTGGCCCGCATTTCATTGGCCGACGTGGGATATGACTTTAACAAGCAATTGGATCCGGCCAATTTTGGCAATAACGTGTTATCCAGTTATGAAGATCGAGTCAACGAATATGGTAATTATACCGGCCAAGGCCTCAATACAGATGTACTGAATGTGGACCTTCGATTAGGTTACCTTTTGAACCCTGCTAATAATCTTCAGCTGGAAGCAGGAATCCGGTTGAGATCGGCGGAAAATGTACTTGGCGTACGTGATACCAGGCATGTTTGGATTGGTATCAGGAATCTAATCGGAAATCGATATACGGATTTTTAGATTTACACCATATTGGTTGTCAGGTTTTTATGCCAACAATCCCCTTTTTTTAAACAATGGCAAATAACCATCGGTGGATTACGTTGTTGCATGTACTCCAAATAAGGTTCATTCGATTGTTTTGAACTTTATTTTTTAACTTTGTAAAAGTACCTCGTTTGAAATCTATTTGTAATTGAAAATCAAGTTATTATATATAACATTAAGCTTGAGCCTGTTGTTTATGCAGGCATCTGCCCAACAACCTGCAGCGGTAAATGATCCCATCATTGAGGCTCTAGATAGTTTGGTGAAGCTTAATAACGTTTTGAGATTCAATAGTCTGAATCCAAAGGCAGCAGCTACAGCTGATCGAAGCGTACCAATGTACAGTGAGGATGTTTACAAGGCCCGAATCGCTCGGATGTCATCGCCCATTCCGTTGGTGTACAACGAACAGGTTCGGAAGTACATCGACTTGTATGCTTACAAGATGCGGGGACATACCAGCAGGGTATTAGGCTTGTCCGAACTCTATTTTCCTTTGTTTGAGGAGGCCTTGGATAAAGAAGGGTTACCGTTGGAATTTAAATACCTTGCCATCGTAGAATCGGCATTGAATCCAGTGGCGGTTTCAAGGGTTGGGGCCACGGGCCTATGGCAGTTCATGTATAATACCGGTAAGATGTATGATTTGACAATCAATTCATTCATCGATGAACGTAGAGACCCTATCAAATCCACATATGCCGCATGCAAGTATTTTAAGGACATGTATGCCATTTACGGTGATTGGTTGTTGGTGATTGCCTCTTATAATTGTGGACCTGGTAACGTGAACAAGGCCATTCGACGCGCAGGAGGTAAAACCGACTTTTGGGAGATCGCCCAATACCTTCCGGCTGAAACGCGTGGTTACGTACCCGCTTTCATCGCGGTTACCTACGTCCTGAATCATTCCTCTGAGCACAACATCTTTCCAGTACAGCCTGCTTTCAACTATTTTGAAGTCGACACTTTAGCCATTGAAAAGCAGATTTCACTTAAAAAGATCGCCGAGACCATCAACCTTCCCTATGACGTGATCACCTATTTGAATCCTGTTTACAAATCAGGTGTGATTCCTTCCTCTGGAGGTCCGGGAATATTGCGCTTGCCCACTAATTATGTTCCAGCTTTTATTGCCGCGGAGCCATTGCTGTTTCCCAAAGTTGATCCCGCCACATTGGCTGCAACCAATGATGGAGGAACTACGGAGGGCGTAAGTACGGCTCCGGCAATCAATAACGATAAGGATGCTGGGGTTGAATATAAAACCGAAATCAGAAGGGTTAAAAAGGTTTATACCGTCAAATCCGGTGATAACCTGCACACCATTGCGGCTCGTTTAGGTTGTACGGTCAAAGACTTGAAGTCGTGGAATAACCTTTCTTCGACTACCATTCATAAGGGTCGACAATTGAAGTATTTTACCAACGTAAAAATCAAGGTTCCGGTCAAGAAAAAACCGCTGAACACCTGATCTTTTTAGGTTAACTTTCCTCTGTAGTTCCGTTTAAAAAACCTGAGACGCTATTCGGCGAATGGTTTCGGCATTACCCATGGTGTAGTAATGTAAACAGGGCAGTCCCCTTTGCATAAGCTCTTTGGATTGCTGAATGCACCATTCGATGCCTAATTCTTTTATGTCCTGATCGGTTTTGCAATTTTCAATTCCCATCACCAAATCATCAGGAAGGTCGATATGAAAGGTTTTGGGAAGTAAGCTGAGCTGCTTGCGCGTGGTCAGTGGCTTCAGTCCAGGAATGATGGGAACAGTGATGCCCGCTTCACGGCATTTGTCAACGAATTGAAAAAACTTACTGTTGTCGAAAAACATTTGAGTCACAATGTAGTCTGCGCCTGCATCAATCTTGCTTTTTAAGTGCCTTAAATCGGTAGCCATACTGGGCGCTTCAAAATGCTTTTCAGGATAACCGGCCACACCGATGCAGAAGTTGGTAGGGTCCACATCTTTCAAATCCTCATCCAAGTACTGTCCATGGTTCATTTGATTCACCTGTTTAACCAAATCAATGGCATAGGCATGCCCTCCGGCTTCAGGGGTGAAATGTGTTTCCGTTTTGATCGGGTCACCTCGCAATACCAACACGTTATCGATACCCAGGTAATTCAACTCGATCAACGCATTTTCAGTTTCTTCAATGGTGAATCCGCCGCATATGATATGCGGAATGGCATCGGTTTGATATTTGTTG
>JBMTLM010000237.1:0-3882 GCA_049431185.1 Bacteroidia bacterium
CCAATTTCCTGAATGGTTTGGCGATTGAGGGCGTTGAGTTTATCGGGGCGGTTCACGGTGATTGTCATGATGCCGCCTTCGGATGCTGTCAAAATATTTTGATAACCCATATCAGAATTTTCGATTTTGTGAAACCCAGTCGGTGATGTATGCTACAATCTCACCGGTATTGGTACCGGGCGGGAACAAGCGACCGACACCGATTTCGCTGAGCTTTTTCATATCCTCATCCGGAATAATGCCTCCGCCAGTAAGCAATACATCATTGATGCCCTTTTCACGAAGCAAATGCATGATGCGCGGAAAGACCGTCATATGTGCGCCTGACAATATGCTGACCCCAATCACGTCCACATCCTCTTGCAAAGCGGCATTCACCACCATCTCCGGCGTCTGGCGAAGACCTGTATAAATCACTTCCATGCCGGCGTCGCGCAAAAAGGAGGCGATGACCTTGGCGCCGCGATCATGACCGTCGAGGCCCACTTTGGCAACCAATACGCGAATAGGTCTGGAATTGGACATGATTTAGTATTCAATGGCTCAAAGGTATTAAAAAAGAGCCTTATTAAATGACTGAACGTACACAGACAGTACTGATAACCAAAGCGGTCATTAATTTCCCACTAGAATTTCAAATGCGAACCAAAAAGACCGTCCCACCTGGGACTTTAGATTCAAAGGTGATGGTCCCACCAAACTGCTCAACGATCTGTTTACAAATCGCCAATCCCAAACCGGTACCACCTGACTTGGTGGTAAAATTGGGCGTAAAAATGCGCGACTTCAACGCTTCCGGTATGCCCTTACCATTATCCCGAACCCGTATTTCCACTTTGCCGTCTTTATGCCAGATTTCAATATCCACCGTGCCTTGGGCGACCTCCTCCGTGGCTTGAACGCCGTTTTTTACCAGATTGCTGAATACCCGCATCATTTGATCGCGATCGGCGGTAATCAGGTGTGGAGTGCCATCCAAAGAATTGAAACGTACCTTCACCGAATCGTGTTCAGCGTATAGGTCTGCCACCGACTGTAACACCTGATCAAGGTCGAATTGTGTTACATGAGCCGTGGGCATTTGGGCAAAACCCGAGAACTCCGTAGCAATGTGAGAGAGCGTATCAATTTGTTCAATCAACACCTGCGTCATGCGCTCCATGATCTTTTCCTTGTCGGGATGGTTTTCACGCCAGGCCCGTTGCAAATGTTGCAATCCCAGCTTCATCGGTGTCAAGGGATTTTTGATTTCATGCGCCACCTGTTTAGCCATCTCGCGCCAAGCGAATTCGCGTTCAGACTTGGCCAACTGCTCCGCTGCTCCCGACAACTCGGTGGCCATACGATTGTATTCTTTCACCAAATCGCCAATCTCGTCTTCACTATTCCATTCCAACAACTCGTTTCGCTGATTAAATGTGATCGCCGACAACTTTTCTCGTATGAGTTGCAAGGGCTGGGTGATGCGGCTCGACAAGAAGAATGTGAAGAAGGAGGCCAAAGCAAAAAGCAAAACATACAGATTAACCACGGCCACCAAAAAGCCGGAAATGCGCTCCTCAAATTCGGCTTGTTGGGAGAAATATGAAACATTGAGATAACCTTTGACTCCATACCCCTCCTGCATCATCGGAACAAATGTTGAAAGGTATTCGAAGCCGCCAATGCGTTCGCGAATGGATACGGTGGACAGCGGCTGTTTTTTCATCTGATCCAACACCATGGGATTCATCAGCGGTGCAATGATCTGCTGGTCGTATAGTTTCGGCTGGGAAGAATACAGCAACATTCCTCCCCTGTCAAACAAGTTGAAATCCGCACCCATGCCTTTAGCCAATCCCGCCAGAGAAGAATTCATTTCATCGCCACCCGACATGGAACCACCATCATAACGTTTTCCAATCTCTTCCTGTAATGCGTCAACCAATGTGTTGATTCTGTTTTCCGTTTCGGGACCGCCATCGGCCTGATAAGTATTGAAGATGTAATAAACAGTTGCACCTCCCGTGATCAACATGGTCAATACTACGATCAACACCACTGAGATACGGATCCTGGCGCCAAGATTGGGCTTCCAACGCCAACCGTTCCGATAAAAAAACCACCCTGCATAAATCAGCAAAAACAACATTCCATAAATCGCAAACAAATAAGAAAATGCCGTGAAAAACTTATAGGCCCCGGAAATAGGATGACTTACTACAAGAAATGAATGATTAGATGTGAATTGAACAAGATGTGAGTACCCGTACAGACGGATGAAATCGCCTTCAAGCCTTGATGCTTCTATGAATTCTGAAAAAGCCAAAATAGGATAGGCAAAGTCGCCTGACTTGTTGACTAACGTATCGTTTCGATAATAAGCAACGGCATAGTCGGCAACGTTTCTTGACTGCGGCACGGAGCCACTCAACAACAGTTCAGGAAATCCGGAACGTTCACTCAATGGCTTAGATGAAAGCGACACCACCACGATGCCGACAAGCGTATCGGTATGATAGATGCCGGCCTTGCCCGTATAATTCATCCTCCCCTCGCTACCGCCCGTGAAAAACAATCCAAAGTGCGATGAATCGTTACCAGCCTCTCTCAGCCGTTGGTCATACATGTCCAATGACCAAGTGGGGTCGCCTCCCGCATTTACGGGAAGACCGTCTGCGTTGAAACTTCTAACCGCAATATCATAACGATCCCAGTAGCCCGACAAATGATTTCGCATCAACCTGCGCTCAATGGAGTCCGCTACGCTTACGTTAGCCGTCATCCGCTCATAAGGTTGCGAGAAAAGTCCTGATAGGGTGGCGTCGTCCCGAACGCCGCGCAGGACATCCTCAAATAAAAATTCCGCAACGCGATCACGCTCCCGCTCTAAACGGCTGGCCCATACTTTTCGGCTTTCTTGTTCTCGAACGGTATCCCACTCAAAAACGTGTAGCGCCGACAACAGTGAAATCCCTGCTATGATAGCCAGATAAGCAGAATAGGCTCCCCCTTGTGGACGTGAAGGAAACAACCGCTGCTCCAACATCCCCCAGGTCATTGCTGCAAGCCCGAATATCACCAAGGTTACATCAACCATTCCAGAGAAAAAGGAAATCGTCAACATAACCAAAGGAACGATGAACATCAGCAATCGGTGCTGAGGCTTTATAGATGAATGGTTGGATAATGCCGTGGCGGCGGACTTTGAAAAATTCAAAGCGGTGGCCACCAACATGCCTATGATCACAAAGCCGAAGAAACTATATGCGTCCAATGCAAAAACCCTGTCGAAATCAAAGGGAATACGAGAATCCAATATCAATCCTTTGATCAGTACGGCGCAAAAGAATGCACAACAAAAATTCAAAACCGACATCAAAGTGACTCCAACCCTAAAATCCAGCTTTAAAAAGTAGCTGAATGATTTTTCGGCTATGCCCTTGTTCAGGAAAAACAACACACAGCTCACCAAAAACAGGTCTGCCGGTGCATTCAACAACCAAGAGCTGGCATACTGATCCGGTCTGAAAAAGCCCCAATTCCATAGCGGCAATTGCTCTAATAAATCACCCGTTAAAATGCGAAACAGGTATATGGCCAGAAAAGCCAATCCTGCTGCGGCATTCCATGCAAAACCCCGTTGACGCAAGAACCGTCCAATCGCCGCCATTAGAAATACCGATCCTGCCAACAACAACCACGACGGCAAAAGAAAAGGTTCGGAACCATCCGAAGAGGGTTTGACGTAAAAGCCATCCTTTTCATCAATGGTTAGGTTGCCGGGGTCGGTAGATTTGGCCAAGTCCCAATAGCTGCAAAGTTTGAATGCGGGATTGAGGTCATTGGTCAAATAGCGATTGGTGAACGGGTATTGTTGTTTGACCTTCAGCAAAGACATAC
>JBMTLM010000238.1:0-3873 GCA_049431185.1 Bacteroidia bacterium
GATCTCTTTGGCCAAGGATTTAACAACTGGAATTTGGTGTTCGTTTTTGGCCGTAACCAAAAACTGAAATACCACGAGAGGCGTTTTTGATTGAAGTTGCTTTCTCCAGCGAATGATGTTTATCGCCCCCGAAACCACTTTATCCAGTGCTCCTCCCACCCGGTATTGCTCGTATGTTTCCTGATCTGTGCCATCCAACGAGATGATTAATCGGTCTAATCCCGAGGTCACCGTGGCCTTGGCATGATCATCATTCAAATAGTGGGCGTTGGTAGAAGTGGCTACGTAAATCTTTTTGGCCTTAGCCATTGACACCAATTGATGGAATTGAGGATGTAGATAAGGCTCACCCTGAAAATAGAGAATCAGGTATACCAAGTCCTGGTACAGGTCGTCCAATCCTTTCTGAAAAGTCTCCACATCAAGCATACCGGTAGGCCTGGTAAATGACCTCAAACCGCTTGGACACTCCGGACATCTTAAATTGCAAGAGGTGGTGGGCTCAATAGAAATGGCAATAGGCATGCCCCGGTGCAGGTTTTTAGAAAAAAGGCGGGATGCGTGGTAAGTGGTATAAACCTTGATAACATTCAAGACTCTCCTGAAATTCAGGTGTTTCAGTAGATTGATTGAGTCTTTGATCGCAGCGTTCATAGCAGATGGTTTGCAAATATAACCATACCAACAACGGCACTATGATGCTTACCTTTGCGGCATGGAAACGATTGCGCAAACAGAACGAGCACTCATCGAGGACTTCGAGTTGTTTGACACGTGGGAGGAAAAGTATCATTATATCATTGAACTCGGTCAGAAACTTCCTGCACTGGATCATTGTTTTAAAACAGATGACTATCGTATCAAGGGTTGCCAAAGCAGTGTTTGGCTTCATGCAAGGTTTGAAAACGGAAAAGTGATCTTCGAAGCGGATAGCGACTCTACCTTCGTGAAAGGCGAAATCGCCTTGCTGGTTAAGGTGCTCTCAGGCCGATCACCGGAGGAAATCAAAAACGCTGCATTGGAATTCGTGGACACCATTGGTTTACGTCAACACATGGCGGCTACTCGGGCCAACGGACTGGCTGCCATGATTCGTCAAATGAAATTATATGCCGTCGGCTTTGCCGCCGCTTAACTGCTGTGAAATGGAAGAAGTGAAATCATTGCAAGACCGGGTAGTGGATGTCCTCAAGACCTGTTACGACCCTGAAATCCCCGTCAATATTTATGACTTGGGACTCATTTACGAGGTGTTGGTCAATGATGGCAACGACGTGCATGTGCGAATGACATTAACCTCGCCGGCGTGTCCTGTTGCGGAGACATTACCTCCCGAAGTCGAAAACAAGATTCGCGAGCTGCCCGACGTCAATACCGCTCGAGTGGAAATCACTTTTGATCCTCCATGGGAAAAGAGTATGATGAGCGAAGAGGCCAAATTGGAATTGGGCATGTGGTAATTTTATATTGATGGATCAGCCAATTATCAACAAAGTAGCCTCTAGCGGCCTAATGACCTTGGATCCCGCTGATTTTATGCCAAAGTCCGTGGTGCCTTTGGATTTGAAAAACGTGCTTTTTGAAGGGATGATTTTAAGGGAGAAGGATTTGCGTGATTTTGTAGCTCAGCATGATTGGTCGATTTTTAAAAACAAACATGTAGCTATTTTTTGCTCTGAGGAGGTCATCCTTCCCATGTGGGCCTGGATGTTGGTAGCCTCGGCCTTACATCCGTACGCATCCGGCGTTTTTGCGGGAACATGCGAATCTTATGCAGCCCATCTGGCATTGCAATCGGTTGACGAATTAGACGTTTCTATTTATGAAAATGCCAGGGTTGTTATCAAAGGTTGTGGCGACGTGGAGGTTCCGCCCTCGGTATATGCTTCCATGTGTATGAGATTGAGGCCCGTGGTTCGAAGCATCATGTTTGGTGAGCCTTGCTCAACGGTGCCCATTTTCAAAAGGGAAGGCTAGCCGTTCCATTCAATTCCTTTTTGTTATTTAGCAGGACATGTTAAAGCTCAAAGTCCTAGCCGGTCCTTTGTCGGCCGCACTCATCATGGCGTTTGCCGATTTGGATCCTGGCAATCCCATGGCGACGCGCATGGCCGCTATCACTGTTTGGATGGCCATCTGGTGGCTGACCGAGGCGGTACACTTGGCGGTAACGGCATTCATCCCTTTTGTTTTTATACCACTCTTCGGCATTGCCGACCCCAAAACCGTTGCCTTCCAATATATGGACCAAGTGATATTCCTGTTCATCGGCGGATTTATCTTGTCCTTTGCCATTGAGAAATGGGGATTGCATGAGCGCATTGCCATTCGGATCATGATGGCTACTGGCACCCAGGCCGATAGGATTCTGATGGGAGTGATGATTACCTCTTTCATCATCTCCATGTGGATTTCCAATACAGCCACCACGATGATGTTGCTGTCTGCGGTTTTTGCAATCATCAACATGACCGACAAACAACGATCGGATGGTTCCCCAAACGATGGCTTGGCCAAAGCACTGCTGATCGGCTTGGCGTATGCGGCGACCATTGGCGGCATGGCTACGTTGGTGGGTACGCCTCCCAACATGGTTTTCGCCAAAGCATACCAAGAAGCCTATCCTGAAACCGGAGGCATTTCGTTTTTCAAGTGGTTTTCATTCGGATTCCCCATCGCTTTGATGTTGTTGGCCGTTTGTTTTCTGGTTTTAAAATTCAGTTTTCTGAAAAACCTGTCTGCGGGCGATGTGGTTGACAAAAGCTATTTCAGCGATGCATATCAACGGCTTGGCCCCGTCAGTGGCGAACAAAAATGGGTAGGAGGGGTGTTTGCCTTCACTGCTTTCATGTGGTTCACTCGGGCCGATCTTGATTTGGGATTGATAGTTGTTCCTGGTTGGTCCGGGTTGTTTCAATTTCCCGATTTTATCCAGGACAGTATGGTAGCTGTTTTCATGGCTATGTTGCTTTTTTTGATTCCCGCACCCTCCCAAAGGAATACCTTCTTGCTGACCTGGAAGGATGTGTCTCGCTTACCCTTTGATATCATCCTCTTGTTTGGAAGCGGATTCGCATTGGCGAAAGGATTTGAAGTGTCTGGCCTTAGCCAATGGCTGGCACAGGGGCTTTCTATGTTTTCCAATGCCAACACTTTGTTGTTGATCTTGGGCATCTGTATCATCGTTTGTGTAATCAGCGAGTTTGCCTCCAATGTGGCCAGCATCCAACTCGTGATTCCGATTCTGGTGGCATTTCAAAAAGACCTTGGCGTGGATCCATTGGTATTGTTGATTCCTGCCACGTTAGCCGCTTCTTTAGGTTTCATGATGCCGGTAGCCACAGCACCCAATACCATTGTTTTCGGAAGCAATCGGCTTTCGGTTTCCGATATGGTGCGATCCGGATGGTGGTTGAATCTTGTGGGAGTGCTGATTATCACTATGATGGTGTGGTTGTTTTTGACCAAACATTGACCTTTTGGGTGGCTAAAAAGCACTAATTTAGCGTCCTTAATTTCCCATCTAAAACCCTTAAAATCATTTCAAAGTATGTTAAAAAGAAGGTTCTGGATTTTATTAATCCTACTGCTCCCCGCCCTGTCCTTGCGTGCAGACCAAGGCATGTGGCCACTAACGCTGATCAGCCAACTGCAGGACTCCATGCAGGCGCGTGGTTTGCGACTCACCGCCGATGACATTTATAACATCAACAAGGCCAGCGTCAAGGACGGAGTAGTGCGGCTGATGAACAAACAGAACCGAATGTTCTGTACCGGTGAAATCATTTCGACACAAGGTCTTTTCCTGACCAATCACCATTGTGGCTACGGCGCCATCCAAGAGTTGAGTACTCCTGAAGACAACATATTGGT
>JBMTLM010000239.1:0-3860 GCA_049431185.1 Bacteroidia bacterium
CTTAATCATCAGCGGAGGGGTGGACAATACGTTTATGGGTGGAAATGCCTTAGTGCCGAATTACACTGGGCAACCGAACATCAACATCACACGAGATTTACTCGTCAATGGGACTTCTAACACCACTTTCCTGAATGGACCTACCAATATCAAGAAGATGCGCGTATTGGTTGGCGACGATTTCATTATCACGGGAGCGAACTCAAATTTTACCTTGGCTAGATCCAAAGGAGACCTGACGTTATCCGTTACTGACTCCCTCAGCATGAGTGCGGGTAAGTTCATCGGACAGTTTGACACCACAAACACTTCCATAGATTCAATAGTGGTTGGAAAATTTTACATGACCAATACTTCCACAACAGATTACTTCCGGGTGAACTATGGAAGTGGCAACACCTTCTTTAGGAGTAATGGTGTTTTCAATTTATCGGCTATCGCAACTGGACCTGGTTTCGGATTCGTTGGAATTTACTCGGGAAGCGGCAACATGAACTTTTATGCCGGAGGCATATTTACCCAAACTGCGGGACGATTTGCCGCCATATATAATAACCGAAGCACGATTTTAACAGGAAATCTTACTTTCACTGCGGCCACCAATTTCAATATTGGCAATAGTGGCGGAGCCAGTTTCTTTCGTGGCATCGAAAACCGCGTCACTGACAACACGGGCATCGTTAATTTCAACTGTGGTAACTTCACTTATAGCGGTGGAAACTTTGCCGGTTATTACTCTGTGCATACGGCAGGACTCACATCTACCTTCACGGCCTCTGGTCTGATGCAGATTACATTCAACAATGCCACCACAGACACCTGTTCCTTCATCGGCGTGTCTTCAGGTGCAAGCGCAATCAGCACGATGAAACTCAACCTGAACGTGGGTGGTAACTTTGTGATCACTGGAGCCGCTGGATTGTTCATCAGCAATATGGCAAAGGGAAGGGAAACGATCAATATCACAGGAAGTGCCAACATTTCAGGAGGTAAAAACTTCTTCAATGCCTTATCCACTAACTCTCTTACGGCTCACTTCGTTGACTTGAACATTGGTACAGATCTTCAGGTTTTCGGAGGCACTACTGCGCTTTCGGGTGGTAATGACACGGTGGACGTTTCCATAGGTGGCAACATCAGTATTTCATTGGGTGAATTGGCCATTCAATATGGCAATAAATATGCAGTGGTTAATGCCCAAGGAGGATTCAACATGACCGGCGGAACCTTGTTTTTGCATAAGAACGCCACTGAAATCGCCTTGGAGCAGGTAGACTTGAACATCAATTCAGACAATAACCTTACCGGTGATTTTTCGCATACTGGCGGCACCATCAACTTTGAAAACAATGCCACCACCAGCAAGCAAAACTTCATCACCATCTATAGTCCAACAATAACCTATGGAGGTACGGGTATCATCACTAGTGCCAATCCGGGAACGGGAACCGTGGCAGGAAAAATCCGATACGCAAGGACCGGAACTTCGAATTTCTTCCGTACTGCCACCACCCACTCGTTACAGCAGGTTCAACAGGAAATTGCAAGCGGTTGCACCTTATCCGTAGCCTCTGGCAACCTCCAGATTGCATCCTTATCCAACATCACCATTGACCGATTGCAAGTACTGACGGGCGGCGTATTGGATTTGCAAGGAAACCAGGTTTTCTCTAACGGATTACAAGTTAACTCAGGCCTTACCGTGGCAGGACGTTTAAGAACCTCTCGAGTTCAAGGTTTGTACAATGGAACCACCACCGGCGCAATCAATGCAGCTTCCGGAGCTAATACGATTGGAACCAACTTCCTGTTGTTGAACAACAGTACGGTGGAATACTACGGTTCAGACAATCAAATCATCACCGGAATAGGCGTTGGTATAGCCACGGGAAGTGCCCAGAAGTATTACAATCTTGATATTAACTTCCAAGGCACTCCAAACAGTGAATTCGCCTATCCTACCAACACGCCATCGGACCGATCCGTATTTGTTAAGAACAAACTGATTCTTACCAATGGAGAATTGAATTTGGATAGTGATCGAAACCCTGGCAACGGAGGTGGCAGAAATATCATCATTGAGCGCGATTCATTAACCGCCATTGCACGCGTGAACGGATACATCCGTAGCGAGGTTTATGATTCTTCGGCCAGCGTCATTTGGCGTGTGAACAACAGATTAGGACCACGAGTTATTCCTTTCGGGTTCAGCAGCACGGAATACATTCCGTTTACTTTCGATCTCACTTCGGGTACATGTGATACGATTTTCATGTCTACCTACCGGACTCCAACCACCAACAATCTGCCCCTACCTCCTGGCATCCCCAATGTAAATTCATTGCTTGGAACGGATAATAGTCTTAATACGGTGGATCGCTTCTGGTATTTGAGAACAGGCGGTTCCGGAACGATAGCCAATCTGACCTTTACCTGCACGCCTAGCGAATTGGGTACTATTGCCAATCCGAGGGCCCAATGCTATGTTCAACCCAGTTTGGGATGGACTTATCCAATTATTGGCACTCAATCAACCTTGTCAACAGGAACTTTTGTGCTGGGAGCTAATTATATGCCCCAAAACTGGTGGACTTTGGCTGGACAATTGAATCCTCTACCTATCGAATTGATGAGTTTCAACTCGACATGTGAATCAGGTAACACAGAGCTCGCTTGGACCACTGCAACAGAAGAAAACAATGATTATTTCTCCATTCTAAGGAGTTCCGATGGTTTCAATTTTGAAAAAATCGGCCAGGTGGATGGGGCTGGAAATTCCACCACTGCCCGTTCCTATGAGTTTATAGACAGAACCACGAAGGGTCAATCACATTACTACAAACTTTCGCAGACCGATTACGATGGTACTACCAAGGAATTCGGACCCATCCGTTCCACCCCGTGTGCCGATGATAACCTTTTAAGCGCTTCAGCCTATCAAACCAGTCAGGATGAACTTTCGGTATTGATTAACAATCCAACCAATGGTCAGGTAAAGCTAAGCCTATTCAGCCTAGAAGGGAAATTATTGTTGGCACAAGACCAATCATATGAGCCTGGTGAACATTTGATCCGCTTGAACACCAGTGGTATTTCCTCTGGCATTTACATCATCAGGGTACAGGCAAACACTGAATCTGTTTCCGTGAAAACAAGCCTAAGAACACTTCGGTAACGAATATCCTACCTGTTTTTTCAGTAACCTATTACCTTTGAATTCGTATAAAGGCAAAATGGCTTTCGGTGAAAGCCCAAAACTCATGAAATGAAACCGAACATTAAAAGTTACTGCAGCCTGTTGGCACTTCCATTGGTATTGTTTTTTGTGCAGCCACTTAAAGCCCAATGGCTGCCGCTATCGGGATTGTATGGTGAGCCCGTTTACAATGTTGTAGGTAATGGTACGAAGGCGTATGCCATGACCTCAAACGGCGTGCTAAGCACATCCACCACAACTACCAATTGGAACATCATACCGCCTTTGTATCTCACAAATGTGATAGAAAATCTATCAGCGTCGGGTGATACCATTGTGGCATATGCGAACCCCTCAAGTTATGTAAGCAACAACAATGGAAACAGTTGGAGTACTGTGCCTAATGGCCCAACCAATGTTTTTGCAGTTAACATGGTATCAGGAGCCGGAAAACTTTTTCTACCCACCTTCGGCGATTACCTGTATTATTCAATCAACGGTGGTGGTGTTTGGAACCAGATCAATGCGTCGTCCGGGCTGACCTCACCCAATATTAACAGCATTTCTATCGATGGATCCAAAATTTTAGTGGGTACTGATGATGGATTATTTATATCTACGAATGGTGGTGGAATATTTACGCCAGCCGGATTGCAAAATCAAT